>CAJLGN010000021.1 GCA_905206195.1 uncultured Roseburia sp. | reverse complement strand
CGTCCACAAAGTTTCCATCTTTTCAAAACGTAATAAGCCCCCACAGGCAAAAATAGCAAGAGCCAGAGCGGGGATTATTAATATCCGGCCATTATCCTTTGGTCTGGAAAATTATTTATAGACAGGAGGTCTTCCCAAATGGGTGAAGTGATTACTTTTACCTCAGGAAAAGGCGGCGTTGGCAAGACAACGACAACGGCTAACGTCGGCGTAGGACTTTCACTGTTAGATAAAAAGGTGGTATTGGTAGATACCGATATCGGCCTTAGGAATCTCGATGTTGTCATGGGACTGGAGAACCGCATTTTGTACAATCTGGTCGATGTGCTGACCGGAAGATGCCGTGTCAGGCAGGCATTGATTCGGGACAAGCGGTATCAAAACCTTTGGATTATCCCATCCTCATGTTCGAATGAATCAAAAAATGCGCTCTCGAAAAAGCAGATGAAGCTGCTTTTGGATGACCTGCGGGCAGAGTTCGATTATATCTTGATCGACAGCCCGGCGGGCATCGACGAGGGATTTTCTCTGGCGACGGCGGATGCGGATCACGTCGTCGTGGTGACGACGCCACAGATCGCGTCGATCCACGATGCGGACTGCGTTTTACAGCTCCTGGAAAGGCAGAAAGTAAAACGGGTGAACATTCTCGTAAATTGTTTCCGAAAACAGATGGTGCGCGACGGCAATATGTTGGATCTCCCGGATATCTGTGAGCTTTTGGGTGCAGAGTTACTCGGCGTCGTGCTTGAGGACGAGGAGATTATCATCAGTCAGAACCACGGGGAATCTGTGATGGGGCGCCACACAATCTCCGAGGGCTGTTACAGGAATATCGCGCGCCGTCTTTGCGGGGAGGAATTGGAGATACCCGACTATATCCGGCACAGAGGCATTTTCTCGAGGATTTTCTTGGGAAGTAGCGCCAGAAAGCTGGTGTGACATGGAACATAGAAGTGGAAACATCGCAAAAGAGCGCCTTCGCGTCATGATTGACACAAAAAAACAGCAGTTGGATGATGAGACGTTAAATGAGATACGGCATGAGATCGGCGCGGTGATCACAAAGTACGTCGATATCGAGCCGGACAACGTCGAGATTAAAATCATTCTGAAGGATTACAAAGCGCACTCTGCGGTAAAGCGATAAGGCTTCCAATACAGGGCACAGCGCAGAGAGAGAATATCATGTTAAAACAATACAAACTAAAGAATTACAACTTTATATTAGTCATTCTGGTGGTGATTTTAAACACGCTCGGGATCTTTCTCGTTGGTAGTGCGAGCCCGGGAGACCAGAGAAAGCAGTTGCTTGGCATGGTCTTGGGGCTTGCGCTCATGATCGTTGTCTCCTGCATCGACTACCGATTTATTCTGCGTTTTTCCTGGCTGATCTATCTGTTCGCTGTCGCCATGCTTGTTCTTGTCATAGTGGCGGGAGAGGACAGTAAGGGAGCGCAGCGCTGGTTTAAAATCGGCGGCTTCCAGTTTCAGCCCTCCGAGTTGGTGAAGATCCTGATGATTTTGTTTTTCGCCTATTATTTTATGAAGCACGGGGAAAAGATCAGCTCTGTCAAGGTGATTTTTTCCTCCTTCGCTCTGATCGGTGTCATTTTGGCGCTCATCATAGCGCAGCCAAACCTGTCAACAACGATTATCACGGCGCTTATTTTTGTATCCCTCCTCTTTATTGCGGGGATCAGTTATAAAATCGTGGCGAGCGTTCTGGTCGTCTGTGTCCCCTCATTTTTTATTCTTATGACACTTATCATACAGGATAAAATACCGTTTATCCATAAATACCAGCTCGGCCGTATCATGGCATGGCTGTACCCGGAGGAATATCCGGACATCGCTTATCAGCAGCAGAACTCAATCATGGCGATCGGTTCTGGACAACTCTGGGGCAAGGGGCTTGGCAATACAGATCCGACCTCCGTCAAAAACGGAAAGTTCATTTTAGAGCCGCAAAACGATTTTATTTTTGCGGTGGCGGGCGAGGAGTTGGGATTCATCGGGACGGCGGCGATCATTCTACTCTTGCTTTTCATCACAATTCAGTGTATATTTATTGCTAGAAAAGCGAAGGATATGGCGGGAAAGCTGATCTGCTGCGGGGTGGCTGCACTCATCGGCTTTCAGAGCATCGTCAATATCGGTGTCGCGAGCGGATTGCTTCCCAACACGGGAGTCACGCTGCCGTTCATCAGCTACGGCCTTACATCATTATGGTCATTATATATAGGCATTGGACTTGTCCTAAATGTGGGTCTGCAGCCAAAAAAATATTAAGGGGGGGCATGATGTCATGCATATTGGACTCATTGCACACGATTCAAAAAAGAAATTAATGCAGAATTTTTGTATCGCATATCGGGGAATCCTCTGCAAGAATGAACTTTTTGCTACGGGGACCACGGGGAGACTGATCGAGGAGGTCACCAACCTGAATATCCACAAGTACCTCGCAGGACATCTGGGAGGGGCACAGCAGCTTGGAGCACAGATTGAGCACAATGAGATTGATCTTGTGATTTTCTTGAGAGATCCTTTGACGCCGAAGTCGCACGAGCCGGATGTCAATAATGTAGTTCGCATCTGCGATACGCACAATATCCCGCTTGCAACCAATCTTGCGACAGCGGAGTTGTTGATCAAATCACTGGACAGAGGAGACTTAGAGTGGCGTGAAATGTACAAATAAAATAATGGGCGTCATGCTCGTGCTGACACTTTCATTCATCTGTGGCTGCGGCCAGGCAACCGTGGCTTTCCAGCAGCCCTATGATATCTACGAGACGACCCAGACTGCGGGCATCTCGACTGTGGCGCAGACGCCGGGCAAATCCTATTTTTCCAGTAATCTGTGCGTGTCCGAAGATGTTTCCATCGGTACGGACACCACGACATCTCAGGTCGCAGAGGGGGCAGGCACCTTCAATCTCGCGACGAACAGCGTCGTATATTCCAAGAACATCTACAAAAAACTTTATCCTGCGAGCACGACAAAGATTCTGACTGCCTACGTCACGCTGAAGTATTGCAGCGATCTGGAGGCGGTGGTTACAGTGAGTGAAAATACGGCCAATCAGGCGGAGGATTCCTCAAAATGTGACTTGAAGGCGGGGGATCAGATCAAGGTGAAGGATCTTCTCTACGGACTGATGCTGCGCAGTGGAAACGATGCCGCAATTGCGATCGCGGAGTATATCTCTGGCGATGTTGATTCTTTCGTGTCGGTCATGAATCAGGAGGCGGCGCTGTTGGGGGCGACCCAGTCCCATTTTGCGAACCCACATGGTCTGCCTAACGAGAATCACTATACCTCGGTCTATGATATGTATCTGCTTTTTGCAAAGGCCTTGGAGAATCCGGCTTTTGTGGAACTGATCCGCACGACATCGCACGATGCCGTTTACATGAATGCTTCCGGTGAGACGGTGGAAAAGACCTGGGAAAATACGAACCATTACCTCACGGGGAACACGAAGGCACCCGAGGGATTTACCGTGGTAGGCGGCAAGACCGGAACGACGAAAGATGCCGGCTACTGCCTGGTACTATATTCTTACAATCCTGCCAATCAACCAATTATTTCAATCGTGTTTAAGGCGGGGGGCAGATCCGATCTCTATCTGCTCATGAATGAGATGCTGAATGGCTTCGGCAGATAAAAAATACTGTTGTATTTTATGTGCACATATACTATAATTATTTTATAAAACAAACTGCTTTTAGACATATTAACGAATCAGTTTGCATAATACAGTATTATTAGGAGGAAATGGCTATGGTAGAGATTATTTCAGGTGAAAAGGGCAAGGGCAAGACAAAAGAACTGCTGAACCGGGTGAACGAGTCTGTTGCTTTGGCAAATGGAAGCATTGTTTACCTCGACAAGAGCCAGAAGCATATGTATGAACTGAACAACAAGGTTCGCCTCATAAATGTAGCAGATTATCTCGTTGGCAACTGTGATGAGTTCCTCGGTTTTATCAGTGGGATCCTCTCACAGGATCATGATCTGGAAGAGATGTATCTGGATAGTTTTCTTACGATTGCAGACCTTGAGACAGACGAAGAGATTTGCCATGCGATACAGAAGCTGGATATGCTCAGCGAGAGGTACAATGTCAAATTTATCTTAAGCGTATCCAGAAATGAGGCAAGGCTCCCCGATTGTGTCAAAGCTAAGATTGTCATTTCCCTGTAATTATAATTTATCATTTTGATTTTCATAAAAAAGTCCCAAGAGGAATCGATTGCTTGTATATTCATCACAATTTGCGCAGGCATAAGCCGAGGTATGGTTTAAACCTAGGTATCTCCCGCTCAAATTGTTCCGAAAACCAAGAAAAGATTGCCTCCTGGGATTTTTTGCTACGCTTGATCCACCCCGCGGATTCTTCCAAACAAGCTGATCAGATATAGGCCGCCGATTCCCACAACCGCGTAGATAATGCGCGAGAACCAGGACATATCTCCAAAGATAAATGCCACCAGATCAAAGCGAAAGAAACCGATCAGTCCCCAGTTGATGGCTCCGATGATGACAAGCGTAAGCAATGTATAATCCAACCAATTTGTATTCATTTTGACGCCTCCTTTTTCTATAGTATTCATCCGAAAACTGATTTTTATTCGCCTGAAAAGTTGTTTTCTTTGCTATAAAATGATAGAATGGGAGTGCTGAATAAAAAAAGGGTGGACAATCTTTTGAGCAAAAATAAAAAGATCGTAAAATACAAAAAGCCTTTCAATATCAATATAGGAATTATCATTTTTATTGTTATTTTTATTTACCTGGTATTTAATGTGTTCTCCTATATGACCGCCACACATATCTCGGTGTACGAGGTGGAGCAGGGCACGATGGCTGAGAATAATATTTACCGTGGGCTGATTCTGCGGGATGAGCAGGTATATTATGCCGGTTATTCGGGCGCGCTTAATTTCTATGTGAAGGAAGCATCCAAGGTCAGCAAGGGAGATCTGGTGTATTCGGTGGACGAGAACGGAGATATTTCACGGATGATCGACGAGGCCAGTCGAAATACCTCCGGATTGGATGCGGGAGACCTCGGTGAGATCGAGGAGAGCATATCTGATTTCCAGTACGCCTACGATCCACAGAGCTTTTATAACGTGTATGCATTTAAGGAAAATGTGGATTCAGCGCTGAATGAGGCGCTCAGTCTGAGTGCGTTAAACAGCATCTCAGACTATGTGGATGGGGCGATGGCGAACAACACGTTCCACTCCATCACCTCCGATATCCCGGGAATTGTCGTCTATTATTCGGACGGCTATGAGGACGTGACGGCGGAGAGTTTCACAGCTGATATGTTCAACGAAGCGATGTACAGCCGCACCAGCAATCAGCGGGCAATCCAGATCGAGGCGGGGGCTCCTGTATATAAGTTGATAAACAGTGAATACTGGAATATTATACTTCCGATCACGCAGGGGTTGTCGGACGAGCTTGCGGCGGGGGACACGATACAGATCCGTTTTGTGAAGGATGACAAAAAAATATATGCCACATATGCGATTGCACAGAGGGATGGACAGAATTATCTGGTATTATCTCTGCGCAGCTCCATGATACGCTACGCCAGGGATCGGTATATCGAGGTTGAGCTTTTGATGAATGAGAAAACCGGACTTAAGATTCCAAACTCTTCCATTACAGAAAAGGAATTTTATACTGTTCCGATTGAGTATTTCATGAAGGGCGGCAATTCCAGCCAAGACGGGATTCTAGTCGAGCGCACGAACAAGGACGGGAAGACGATCACGGAATTTATCGCGCCCACAATTTACTATGAGACGGATGAATATTATTACATCGACAGTGAGGATGTGTCCGCCGCCGACCAGATTCTAAAACCTGACTCGGCAGCGACTTACCAAGTTGGAACGAAGACTGCAGTTCTAAAGGGAGTCTACAATATCAACAAGGGCTATGCGGTATTCAAGCAGATTGATATTTTATACCAAAACAAGGAATATTCCCTCGTGCGAACAGGGACCACGTACGGGATCGCGCTCTATGATCACATCGCGCTGGACGGAAATAAAATACAGGAAAATGAGTTGATCAAAAAGTAAGCAAAGAGGACAGAAATAGAATCCGAGGAGGATATGATGTTAGCAGAGAATTTAAAAGCAGTAGAAAGACAGATCGAGGAGGCGTGCAAGCGCGCCGGACGCGAAAGGGAGGACGTGACCTTAATCGCAGTGAGCAAGACGAAACCGGTCGCGATGCTCCAGGAGGTCTACAGCGAAGGCGTCCGTGACTTCGGGGAAAATAAAGTGCAGGAGTTATGCGATAAAATAGAACAACTTCCACGTGATATCAAATGGCACATGATTGGTCATCTCCAGCGGAACAAGGTCAAATATATCGTTGGAAATGTGGCGTTGATCCATTCTGTGGACACCTATCGCCTTGCAGAGGAAATCAATATCCATGCAAAAAAGAAAAATATTACGGTGCCGATTCTTGTGGAGATAAATATCGCCGGGGAAAAGACCAAGTTCGGAACTGCCGCCGAGGACGCAATGCTTTTGGTGGAGGATATCTCAAAGCTTGAAAATGTCCGTATTATGGGACTTATGACGATTGCACCCCCTGTCGTAGATCCCGAGGAGAATCGCCCGTATTTTCGCAAAATAAAGCAATTATCTGTTGACATAATAAATAAAAACATAGATAATGTATCTATGGAAATTCTGTCCATGGGTATGACTGGGGATTATGCAGTTGCCATCGAAGAGGGGGCAACTATGGTGCGTGTTGGCACCGGCATTTTCGGCGAGAGAAATTATAAAAAAAGCAATGCTTAGTTTTAGGAGTGAAACATGGGAGTCTTAGATAAATTTTTAAATATCATGCGTCTTAATCCGGATGACGATGATGATTTTTACAACGAGGATTATGACTATGATGATTACGACGATGAGCCGGTAAAATCCAAGAGTTCTTTCCGCAAGGAGAAGAAGCAGGAGGAGGATTTCGAGGATGATTACGCGTCGGAGAACGCATTCCGGGAGCGACAGGTGAAGTCAACTCCGAAGGTGACTCCTATTCGTCCATCCAAGAAGTCCACAGCTGCAGGTATGGAAGTCTGCGTGATCAAGCCGACCTCGGTGGAGGATGCCAGAGAGATTACAGAGACCCTGCTCAACAACCGCACAGTTGTCTTGAATGTGGAGGGGCTGGACGTGGAGATTGCGCAGCGCATCATCGATTTTACCTCTGGCTCTTGTTTTGCGATGAGCGGGAATCTGCAGAAGATTTCAAATTACATATTTATCATCACACCGGCATCCGTTGATATTTCAGGAGATTTCTTAAGTTTGATGGACGCTACGCAGGGGAGAGGAATTCAGACAGAATTTTAATTATGAACGAACAGGAACTTTGCCAAAAGAGGCTCATTGATTTATCCAAACAGGCCAACAGAAAGGGAATCGTGCTATTCAGCGGTTTCCTTAATTTAAATGAATTGAATATTTATCACCAGTCCAAAAGGTTCTTTGAGACAGAGACGGAGGCTTTCGGCGGTGTACCCTGTGCGGAGCGTCAGATGATTGCCTTTATCCCTGATGCTCTTTATTATGAGTGGGAATATCCGATTGCGGCGCTTCGGATTGTTCCAGTCTACCCCAAATTTGCGGAGAAATTCGGACACCGGGACGTTCTGGGAGCAATTATGAAGCTGGGGGTAGATCGAAGCAAAATCGGCGATATTCTCATCGGGGACGACGCATCTTATTTGCTTTTGGAGGAGGAGATGGCATCCTATTTTAAGGAGCAGCTCGATCGAATCCGGCAGACGGTTGTCCGACTGGAGGATGCAGCGCTCGCAGGAATTGAAATTCAGCAGGAACTCACCGAGAGAGAGGGGATTGTCACCTCAAATCGGCTGGATTCCGTGGTTGCCTGTGTACACAGGCTTTCCCGCAGTCAGGCGCTGGAACTGTTTCGGCGAGAGAAAGTATTTGTAAATGGGAAGTTGATGCAAAACTCCACCTATGCCTGCCATCCGGGAGATATCGTCTCGGTGCGTGGATTTGGCCGTTTTGTCTATCAGTTTGAATCGGGAGAGACAAACAAAGGACGAATCAAATTCCAGTACGGTCTGTATGGAAATTAGGATTTGGGCCTGGTATGATGGAAAGCCGGGAGAGAGAGGGGGAGAGGAGGAGTCGTGTTTATGGGAAAGTCTATTTCTGTCACAGAAAATGGCACACAAATTTACCAGATTGCATTGCGGGAAGATTTTGGGGAACTCACAGGACAGTTGCGCAGTCTTGGTTATCAAAAAGTACAAAAGATATGCATCGTCACGGACTCAAACGTAGAACAGCGATACTGCGATGCGGTTCAGAAACTGTTGTGCGAGTACTTTGATACTGTGATCCGCCATGTTTTTCCTGCGGGGGAGGAGAGTAAGAACCTGGACACGGTTGCAGGGCTCTATGAAGCTTTAATTCTTCACCATTTTGATCGCAGAGATATCCTGGTAGCTCTCGGTGGCGGGGTGGTGGGTGATCTGACCGGTTTTACGGCGGCGACATATCTGCGCGGCATTGATTTCATTCAGGTTCCGACTACGCTTCTCGCACAGGTGGACAGCAGCATTGGCGGCAAGACCGGTGTTGACTTTCTTCAGTATAAAAATATGGTGGGAGCATTTTATCAGCCGAGGCTTGTATATATGAATCTCGCCACCTTAAACACACTTCCGAAGAAGCAGTTCATTTCGGGTATGGGAGAGATCATCAAGCACGGATTGATCAAGGATGCGAGCTATTACCGATGGCTTTCGGAGCATCGCGATGATATCCTCTCCCTCAATCCCAAGATCGTCGCGGAAATGATATACAAAAGCTGCAACATCAAGCGGAAGGTTGTGGAATCCGATCCAACGGAAAAGGGGGAGCGTGCACTTCTCAATTTTGGACATACTGTGGGCCATGCCGTTGAGAAGCTTTGCGGCTTTTCGCTGCCCCATGGGGAATGTGTGGGCCTTGGTATGCGCGCAGCGATTTATCTGTCTGCAAAGCTTGGTCAGATTACGCAGGAGGAGCTCTGCGACATCGGGAACTGCCTCGACTCTTTTGGTTTTTCATCGCGGGTGAAGGGATTGGATTCAAAAGAGATTCTCCTTGCCACAAAATCTGACAAAAAGATGGTGGGAGAGCGCATCAAATTCATTCTATTGTCTGCTGTCGGCAGCGCCTGCATCTACAAGGATTTGACCGATGCGATGATTTTGGAGGGAATTCACACAATCTGTGAAGATTGATTTCAGAAATGACGGAAGGATTTTGATATGACGGAACGTTTCTATTTCAAAAAAGCTGTGTGGGGCATTGTCTGCTCTGTTTTTCTTGTTTTTCTCGATCAGATATCCAAATATGCGGCGGTGCGGTATTTGAGGGGGCAGGAGCCGTTTGTGCTCATCGATGGTGTATTTGAGCTCCGCTATCTGGAAAATCGCGGTGCCGCGTTTGGTATTTTACAAAATAAGCAGATCTTTTTTGTCTGTATTACACTGATAGCTCTACTTCTGATCGCCTATATTTACATCAAAAAAATTCCAACCGAGCGCCGCTTTGTGTGGTTGAATTTGGTCGCACTGCTTTTCTTTTCCGGGGCGATCGGCAATTTGATTGACCGGCTGACACAGAATTATGTCGTAGATTTTTTTTATTTTCGGCTCATTGATTTCCCCATTTTTAATGTGGCAGATATCTATGTGACAGTTGGAGCGGCTCTCATGATCGGGTTGATGTTTTTTTATTACAGGGAGGAAGATTTCGATCAAATTTTTCCTCACAATCCAGCGGGGACGTTTAGAATATGAATAGGGAAACATTTGAGACGGGAATTGAATATGAGGGAGAGCGCCTCGATAAATATCTGGGCATCCTTTATAAGGGGCAGGATGGTGGGCAATCCCGCTCTTTTTTTCAGAAGCTGATCAAGGATGGGCACGTGTGCGTCAACGGGCAGCTGCAAAAGTCTAATTACCGATTGAAAGCGGATGATTTTGTGACGGTGGAGATGCCGGACGCCGTTTCCACCCAGATTTTGCCGGAGGACATTCCCCTGGACATTCTCTATGAGGATGACGATCTTT
>CAJLGN010000020.1 GCA_905206195.1 uncultured Roseburia sp. | reverse complement strand
GTGTACAGCGCTCTATGCTCCACCGATTCCGTCACGGCGAGCAATCTGCCAAATAAATAGCTTCTGTCCTTCTCCAGTTCCATCACATCCACCTTTCCTTTATAATCATTGTATTTTATCATCGCGCACGCGACCGCAAACACCTGGTTCCTCCACACAAAATCTCTATAAGCCAGTGGATTGGACGCGCGCCTGACTGCAGCACGCACGATATCTGCTGGAATTACAGGCTTTAGACCGACAATACAGGGTAGAATCCTCTGCACAGTCGTCTTAATTAACCGCTTATCAGAGTCCAGATATCCATTCCCATGTTCGGTGCCAAATGCTGCCAGCGCCATCTCGCGCGGGGAGGGTGCCGATTCCACCCGAATTGTTTTCGCGCTCTCCTTCAGCCGCACCCAGTGCTCCCAGGTACAGTTCTCATGCCAGTGAATCACACTCCGAATAAAATCATTGCCGGCAAACTCATGATAATAGGTAATCGACAACCGACCTGTAGTGGCGGCATCCAGGGCCATCATCAGCACTCTGTCATCCGCCTGAAACTTTCCCGCATACCCCTCCATCGCCTTCTTCATCTGCCTTGCATATAAAATACCAGTATCCAATTCTTCGTTCTCACGCTGTTGTCCCATCGCATCCCAGTCAAAGGGAAATGCATTGACCGTATCCACGAAAATATCTGGCACATCTGAGAAGCTTTCTTCCTGCGTGGCCCCCTCTGTCTTCCCCGACAGTTTCCACACTACGACCGCACTCTCATCTTTTTTGTATCCCTGTTTCTGCAGCAGCCAGCGCAATGCGTTGTGCGCCTTCTGAGAGGTTTGATATCCGACTGTCGCCGCCTCACTTTTCTTTTCAAAACGCCCACGGTAAGTAAAACCGACATCATCATTCCCAGAAATCAGCTTCGCCTTATCCGCCGTATTCCTAATCTTGGACGGATGCTTTTCCGTGCAGATTTCCTCCACACCGCTGACATAGCAGATACTCCTCTCCTGAAGTGTCCCATAATAATAATTCTGATAAAGCGCATAAAGTTCCTGGCTTTTCCACAGTTTCTTTTTCTGCCCATCCACGTAAACTGCGAACCGGACAACTGCCCCGCTCTGCGGAAGCTGGTGAATCTTGTTTTCTTTGTCGGAGAGCATGCCCGCCTCATCCAGTTTCAGACATCCCGCCGCGACCAGGTCAGCGATCATAGATTTCTTTTTTATGTAAGCATACACAGCCCTCACCCACGGATGCGTGTACTCCGATTCCACCCATCGGCGCAATCCTTCTGCATATTCCTCGTAATACTCTTCCTTCTGCTCACCCGTATACGCAGAATAATCTCCCGCCACGTAGCACAGCTTGTCACACAATCCATGTGGGAAATTTCCATTCGTTCTGGAGGCAGAGTCCTCGGTGACCGGAATAATGGTAATTTCATTCCGCCCATTTTTGACTACCTGCTCTGTCAATTCCTTCACAACGTTTCCGTCCATATCGACGGTCAGCTCGATCTGCGCATTTGCCGTGGAATGTGCAAGTGGCAACAGTACAGAATCCTCATCGATCTCCTTTCCTACAATGTCAGAACACATATCATATGTTCTGCCCAGCATATCAATCCATCCCAAACATATCCCTCCTCTCAAACTCTTTCAGCCCGGAAAAATTCGTCTCATCAAACTTTTTGCACTCCACCGGACGTATGATTTTCCGTATCTCGCACTCCTCCGGTGTTGGAAAATATATGACTCCTTTCCGCATCGTCGCATTCCACAACCGCGTCGTCATATGTCCCCTTTCTTCGTCCCTGACAGCTTCGTCTGGGTAAGTAATCCCGTGAACCATCATTCCAAACGATAAATCCATGTCATCATATGCACCCTCTCCCTCCATAAACTCACAGGGCTCCACATATCCTTGACACTCGCGCACTCCAAGAAAAATATCTCTCCTTCCGCCGCGCTCTAGCATTCTTTTGGCAATCTGATAATGTTTGTCCTCATTTCGATCTCCCGCCAGCTCAGTCCTGTTTTCATTCCAGACAAAATGTGCTTTAACCTGATATTCCACGTCTCTCAAATAAGTGTAGGACGCCAGATCATTCCCCCCTTGATACTTGATTGGCCTCATCCCCTTTGACTCTGTCTGAATCCGCTTGACAATCCGGCAGGCGTCGATCACCCAGACCAGCGTAGGTTTCCAATACACAGCCTCTGTAATCCCCTTCAAAGCCTGATAAGTCGGAACCTGATAACTCATTTTTTCCCCGCCAGTTTTTGTCAGCGGGTCTGTAAAAAGTGCATTTCTCCCATACACCTTATACGTGATACTATTCTCTTTCTCCATCTTCCTCACATCCTTTCAAAAGCTCATAAATGGCAGTGCTCCAGTCAGTCCTTTTTCCTCCTCATATCCCGCTGCAATATAGACTCCAGGCAAGAAAGGACACTCCCTGATAATCCCGCTGCACTTCAGCTCCTCCACCTGATATCCGTAAATGGATACGGTATAGCGCTGCGCTTTTCTCACAATTGCTTTGACATTCGCACCTTCTCCATCTTCAAGCCGTCCAATCAGTCCAGCTCCCTCCCCGTAGGGAACCACCACTGTGATCCCCTCATCTGCAATGATCTGGTATTCTCTCCCCGCCGTCAAAAAGGCCTGCTTTAGAATGCGTCCGCTTTTCCCTCCGGAAAACCCTCCGCTCAAAAGCTGATATACCGTCTCTCCCTTATGCGAAGCTTTCAGATTAAAATCCATTTTGTTGTGCAGTTCCCCATAAAAAATCTCATAATATCGCTCCATCCAGCGCGGCGAAATAATACTCTCCCGCTCACCCTGCCTGCCATGGCCGTAGACAATCTCTCTCGTCTTCTGCCCCGCGACAAGAAGCTCGTCCATATATCTTCCAGGCTCATCCCCCTTAAGCTCAAATACCGTGACCTTCCCCCTTTCCAATTCTCCGTTTCTATTGCAGCGCCCCGCCGCCTGTGCGACACTGTCCAGCCCTGCGAGTGAGCGGAACACGCATTCCAGCGACAAGTCCACGCCCGCCTCAATCAGACTGGTACTGACAATGAGTACCTTTTTCTCTCTGTCGTTCAAATTCTTTTTGATCTCTGCAATCCGGTCACTCCGATGCCTGGCACAGAGGTTCGTAGTTAAATAATATATGTCTGTATCCGCAAGCTGTTCTCTCATGTAATCATAAAACTCTGCCACTGTCTGCTTCCGATTCAGAATCACGAGAATGCTCCTCGCTGTCGCGAATGCTTCTTTGACTTCTTCGCCCAGGCCCTCAAGCGTCTTCTTGTCCTGCAGCTCGCAGGAAATCTCCACCCGCTCAAACTGCATGAATTTGTCATCCACACCCGCTATCATGTCCGGCGGCGAAGAATATAAAAGCTTCCGTTTTATCACCGTCGCATCCAGCGTTGGCTGAGTGGCCGTGCAGAGGATCACCGTTGTATGACAGACTTTCTGCAAGAAATTCATCATCAAATTAAATGTATGTATCGTCTTCACCGGAAGGGACTGCACCTCATCCACAATCACAATGGCGTGCTTCAACTGGTGAAATCTCCGTATACTTTTCTTCTTTTCCGAAAAAAGTGTATTGAGAAACTGCACCATCGTGGTGCATATAATCGCTTCTTTCCAAGCGGTGTCGAATTGATGCTTATCCTCCTCCACATTCACCACATTTGAGTGATGCTCCAGCACCCACCGAGAGTCTCCAACAACCGATTTGATGACATCGGCGTTCTGTTCTGTGATACTCAAAAACGGACTCACATAAAAGATGTGCTTAATCTGCTCTTTCTGCCTCTGGCTCTCCGCCGCCAGTTTCAGTGCGTAGCCGAGGGACGATAGTGTCTTTCCCGCTCCCGTCGGCATGGACAGTCTGTAAATGCCCGGACCGTGCCGCGTAAAATCCAGGCATTCCTCCTGCATCTGCCCGCGCAGCGCAAAAATCGTGCGCTCCTTTTCCGAAAGTTCCCTGCATTCCACTTTTCGGTTCAGTGCTTCTATATAATGAAGATAATTCTGCCACGCCGCGGGATATATTTCCCCCGATTCCATCGGTATCACATTCTCTCCATCTCCAAGCGCCAGCGCCGTGTCTGTCCAATCCGCATCAATCTGAATGGAGAGGAGTAGCCGTTCCAGACAGCCGGCATAAAAGAACGGCTCTCCCTTGTCTCTGATCCCCCACTCTGAGACTGCCCTTAAAAATACGTTCTGAAATTGCAGATATGCTCCCCGCACTCTTTCTGCCAGCGCTTTCTCATCCAATCCCATATCTTTCTGCCAGCGGCTCCATATTATCTGCAGCTCCGCTGGCTCTATCTTTTTCAAGCGCTCCCCATACATATCCTGCCCGTCTTGATCCACCATATCATAAAATCCATGATGTGCTGTAATAGCATATGCCAGCAATTCTGTGAGCATACGCATACTGGAATCCTTATTTTGTCCATAACGCTCAACCAAGACTTCCGCCCCCGCCGAAGTATGATTCACAGATCCTTTCTTACGCTTCTCCGGATCCTCTTTTATATAAATCTGAAACCCATCCGAATACTTCCCCTGATCATGCAGAAGTGCAATCAGTTCACAGATCTGGCCAATTCCCAGCCTCTCCCCCTCTTCCTTGGCATAAGCTGCAGTTCCTTCTATATGCGCTTTTAACCGTTGCTCTTTCGCAGGCTTCTCTTCTTTCTCCACTTTCTCATAATGCGCCAAATACACCATCTCACCCCCTACTTGTGTCTTATGTATAACACTATTCTTGTCGAATATCAATATTTTTTTATAAATTACAATATATTTTGACATGTTTGATAGATTGATAAAACGATGTATAATTGTGATGTCGCGCAATCGTGGATTGAAATTATAATTTATATTAGCCTTTTACCTGGCTCCGGGGTTGCCACAAAATGCTGGATCAACCTTGCATTTTATGGCAACCCCATTCTTTTTGCGCAAAAAAATGAGAACCAGGTTCTAAATTTCTTGTTCCTGGTTCTCATTATAATCCGGATCCACCTTCCAGCGGATGCCTGCACTTATTTTTCCTCACTTCTCTGAGACGAGAATCCCCTCCAACAATTCCGCGTGCGGATATCCGGGATCAGCACCGAACACCTCTATCCGGTGGATGTCACTGCCCCTGTCCTTAAAAGCCGGAAAGAGAAAACCGCACGCCGGCGGCTCTGGCTCATAGTCCCCATGCACCGGGCAGATTGCACACACCATAAATTTATAGACCTCCTCCGACTCCCACTGGCGCTCCTTGTCACTCCCCTTTAGGGGGACATCGTAGCTTCCGTAAAAGAAATAGACCGCATAATCACCGGCCGCCCGGTATCTTTCCCCAATCACCTCGTAAAACACATCCAGCATGGCGTCATTTTTGAGTTCACACTCCAGCAGCGCCATGAGAAGCTGCCAGGTACTCCCGGCTCTTTCGTCCTCGGCTGCAAACGCATACTCCCTTAATTTGACATTCGTCTCCGCAAAAGGAATCGCCTTGGCGATTTCCAGGTTCTTCTGCTGCTCCGCTTCGGAAAGGCGCAGAAAATGACGATTGAAGGTTCCGTCCACAATCCCCTCCGCATCGAAATACGCCCCGGCGATTCTCGAAAAACAGTTTCTTTTTAAAGTCATGCGTCTGGTGAGTTCCAGCATATCTTCACGTTTTATTTTATCCATTCCGTTTCAACTACCTTTCCCCCAAAAAACTACGATGGACTGCCATCTGGCAGACCACTGCTTTTGTGTTTCGCGCAAGTTGGCTTCCGCCGCTTTTTCTACTTTTAACTCTGCACAAACTGGCTGTTATAAAGTCCCGCATAGAACCCATTTTTTGCCAGCAGTTGCTCATGACTTCCCTGCTCTATGACACTTCCATCCTTCATCACCAAAATGATGTCCGCCTCCCGGATTGTGGATAGCCGATGCGCGACGATAAAGCTGGTGCGCCCCTGCATCATCCTCGCAAATGCCTTCTGAATCTGAATCTCGGTGCGCGTGTCAATCGAGGAGGTCGCCTCGTCCAAAATCAGCATCGGCGGCAGGCAGAGCATAACGCGCGCGATGCAAAGGAGCTGCCTTTGCCCCTGCGAGAGATTTCCGCCGTCCTCCGCAATCACCGTATCATACCCCTGTGGCAGACGCTTGATAAAGCTGTGTGCATGGGACGCCTTCGCCGCCGCGACAATCTCCTCCTGTGTAGCCTCCGGTTTACCCATCGCGATATTGTCCCGAATCGTTCCACTTCTAAGCCATGTCTCCTGGAGCACCATCCCATAGTTATCGCGCAGGCTTTTTCTCGTCATCTTTCGAATTGGGATATCGCTGACGTGTATCTCCCCGCCAGTCACATCGTAAAACCGCATGAGCAGGTTGATCAGCGTCGTCTTGCCGCAGCCGGTCGGACCCACGATCGCCACGCGCTGTCCCGGCTTCACAGACAGGTTAAAGTCCTCGATCAGTCTCTGCTTTGAAGTGTAGGAGAAGCAGACATGGGAGAGCTGCACTCTGCCGTCCGCCGTCCCAAGCACTGCCGCATCAGGGTCGTCCGGCACCTCCGCCTCCGCCTCGATCAATTCCAGCACTCTGCCTGCGCAGGCGAGCGCGTTCTGCAGCTCCGTGATCACGCCAGAAATCTCATTAAAAGGCTTCGTGTACTGATTTGCATAGCTGAGAAGACTGCTGAGCTGCCCCACGCTGATGCCGCCCGTGATCGCGAGAAACGCCCCAAAAACGCCCACCGTCGCGTACACCAGACTGTTGACGAACCGCGTTGCAGGATTCGTGATGCTGGAGAAAAAAATTGCCCGCAGAGAATATTTCTGCAGTCTTCCGTTGATCTCGTCGAACCGCTCCAGCGCCTCGTCCTCGTGGGAAAATGCCTGAACCACTTTCTGATTTCCGATCATCTCCTCGACAAATGCAGTCTGCTCTCCCCTCGTCTCCGACTGGAGCCGGAACATGGAAAATGTCTTTTGGGCGATGAAACTCGCCACAAACAGCGAGATGGGTGTGATGACCACCACAGCCACTGTGATGCGGACATTGATCGCCAGCATAAAAATAAGCGTCCCCAAAATGGTCACGATCCCCGTAAAAAACTGCGTGAATCCCATGAGAAGACCGTCCGCGAACTGATCCACGTCCGCGATGACCCGGCTCACAATCTCCCCGTGGGGGCGCCTGTCCATATATCCCAGCGGCAAATGCTCAATTTTCTCAAACGCCTCGATGCGGATATCGCGGATCACATGGTAAGTCACCTTGTTGTTACAGATGTTCATCACCCACTGAGCCGCTGCCGTCAGCGCGATAATCACCGCCATCTTTTTCAAAATAACAATTATCCCAGCAAAATCCACAAGTCCTCTACCGAGGATGAGATCCACCGCCTGCCCGGTCAAAATGGGCAGGTAGAGCGTCATGGCCACCGTCAATGCCGCAAGCAGGACAGAGCCCACCAGATAGCCCCAATATCGCTTTATATATTTTAACACTTTCACCAGCGTCCGCCTCTGCTGGTCACTCACTGCTTTTTTCATACCCGTCCTCACTAGCCCTCTTAAACTGCGAATCATAGATTTCCCGGTAGACCTCACAGGTTTTCAGCAGTTCCTCATGGCTTCCGATTCCTGTGATCGCCCCGTCATCCAGCACGATGATCTTGTCTGCATGCCGGATGGACGCCGCACGCTGGGAGACGATAAACACCGTCGTCTGCCCCCTCATGCCCGCGATCGCCGCGCGCAGTTTTGCGTCCGTGGCAAAATCAAGCGCCGATGCACTGTCGTCCAATATCAAAATCCCTGGCTTCTTCACGATCGCCCGCGCGATGGTGAGGCGCTGTCTCTGCCCGCCGGAGAGGTTCTTGCCGCCCTGCTCGATGGCAAAGTCCAGCCCCCCCTCCTTCTGCTCCACAAATTCCTTCGCCTGCGCAATCGCGAGTGCCTCCCACATCTCCTCCTCGGACGCATCCGGTTTTCCCCACCGAAGGTTCTCACGGATCGTCCCCTGGAAGAGGACTGCCTTCTGGAGCACAACGCCCGTCCGCTCCCGCAGCTCCTCCAGGGCATACGCGCGCACATCCCGCCCATCGATCTTCACTGACCCGCTTGTCGCCTCATAAAAGCGTGGAATCAGATTGATGACCGACGATTTTCCGGAGCCGGTACCGCCGATGATTCCAATCGTCTCACCGCGCGCAGCAGAAAAGTGAATGTCCGTGAGCGCTTCCTCCCCAGCCCCTGTGTAGACGAGCCCCACATGGCAAAACTCCACAGCCGGAATTTCCTGCTCCTCGGCACATACCCCACAGCTTCCCGCACTCTCCCCGCCCTTTACGGACGATTCCGTCTCAAAAATCTTTTCGATGCGGTTGCCGCAGGCGATAGCCTTATTGATATTGATAATCAGGTTCGCCATCTTGACAAGCTCCACCAGGATCTGAGACATATAGCTGACCAGCGCCACGACTTCGCCCTGTGAGATATAGCCTCCATTCACACGGATTGCCCCCGTCCACACCAGCGCCACGATCGCCCCGTTGATGACGATGAACGTGAGCGGATTCATCAATGCCGATATTCTCCCGACATAAAGCTGTATCCTTGTCAGCACATCGTTGTTCTCACAAAAGCTGCGTATCTCGTCCTCTTCCTTGTTAAACGCACGGATGACACGGCTTCCTGTCAGATTCTCCCGCGTGATCCCAAGCACCTTATCCAGGGCAGTCTGCACTTTTTTGTAGAGTGGAATGCTGATGAACATCACGCCGAACACCACAATCGACAGCAGCGGAATCGTCACCACAAAAATGAGCGCAGATTTGATATCGATCGTAAACGCCATAATCATGGCCCCGAACACGATAAACGGCGACCGCAAAAACAGGCGCAGAACCAGATTGACTCCGTTCTGCACCTGATTGACGTCGCTGGTCATCCGCGTGATCAGCGTGGATGTCCCCACCGTATCCATCTCCGAAAAAGAAAGACTCTGAATGTGCGCAAACAGCGCATGTCGAAGCTTTGTCGCACACCCGACCGCCGCCTTTGCCGCAAAATACTGCGCCGTGATAGAGCAGACTAGCCCAATGACCGCAAGCATCCCCAGCACCAGGCACATCTTCATAATGTACGGCACGTCCCCCCGCGCCACTCCGACATCGATGATCGCCGCGACCACCAGCGGGACGATCAGCTCAAAACACGCCTCCAGCAGCTTAAAAAGGGGGCCGAGCACGGTTTCCTTTTTGTAATCCCCAAGATAAATCAACAGCTTTTTCATAATGAACTCCCGCTACGCTTGCTTTGTCACCTTCATCTTCTGCATGCCCAGAATCACCACACCGCCGATGATAAAGAATAAAATATTAAAGCTGCCAAATGTCATCGCAGGCTGCGGCACATCCAGTGTGGTAGGCCCCATCACGACCGCGTAGATAGACCCCAGCATCAGACCGATGATCAAATAGATTGTCTGCGCGCGGAAGCGCTCGAGCGCCCTGCGGATCACCTTCACCACGCTAAACGCCCCAACCAGCACGCCGCACCCGAAGATGAACACCGTCGGAAACGCCGCGAAATTCAGATGCAGCATGTCCTTGATCGCCGTCACAATCGGGAGGTACAAACCCATGATCAAAAGTAGCGTAGAGCCGGAGATTCCCGGCAATACCATCGCTGAAATCGCAATCATCCCTGCCAAAAATACAAATACAGCCAGTCCAACATTTAAATGCTCCAGATTGACCCCCGCCCCGCCGGAAATCGGATTCATCCAGGTAATCAGACCTACCACACCTGCACCGAGCAGAACAAACGGAAAGTATTTTATTTTATCCCCGGAAATCGTTTCCTTTTCCTCCAGCATCACCACCGGGATTGCAAAAATGATAAAACCGATGAACAGAGAACTGATGGCATAAATGTGGGACTCAAACACTCCCGCGAGCACCAGCATCGCCAGCACCATGCCGCAAACCCAGCCGATACCGAGTTTCATCAGAAAGAAAAACGCCTCTTTTCTCTTCTCTCTAGTCCCGGTGATGAGATCGTCGATCGAGTCGATAAATCTGTCATAAAAGCCCAGCAAAAAAGCGACTGTGCCGCCGGAAACGCCGGGTACACTGTCGGCGAGCGCCATACAAAAACCTCTGATAAATTGTGTAATGTACATTTTGATACCTCTTCTTCCTTACTATTATAATCCAAAATACGCCAAGCATACTCGTTTTTCTATTATAACCTCTCACCCGGGTTTTTGTCCATTGAAAATCACCCTGCGCAGCATCCAGACACAGAGCAAGTTGGGTATTGCCATAAATGAATTAAATAGATCGGACAGCCCCCACACCAGCTCCAG
>CAJLGN010000019.1 GCA_905206195.1 uncultured Roseburia sp. | reverse complement strand
TCGGGTCACACCGTTCTCTGCGACAAAATAGTTACTTGTCACTATTAAGCCTTGGGCTTACCAATTTTATCCTCACCAAAAAAGGAATTGGATACCGTGTGGAATAAGGATAATAGAGTACAGAGATGCATATGGCGGGAGGAGACAACGGAACGGAGAATCTCCAAATGCAGAGACGGGAGTGGTGCTCCAAGAAGAGGAGTTGAGGAAGCGTGAGATGATCGGAGAGAAGCGAGAAAAATGTTTTGGCTCGTATGTAAAAAATAATTGGGGATGGTTTTTAAGCATTATTTTTTGCGGTGTTGTGATGGCGGTAGTGATGGCGCTAAACGGCGTGGAGAAGGCCGAGATTTGGTATGGTATGGCGCTCTGTTTGTTTTTTCTGATCGCAGCGATAGCGGGCGATTTTCATCGATACCGGAAAAAGTACAGAGGGCTGTTGGGGATGGAGGCCTATGTGACAGTTTCTCTTGCAGGGCTGCCGAAGTCCGCTGGAGGGGTTGAGGGACAATATCAGGCTCTTTTGCGCATACTTGCCGAGGAGAATGGTAGACTTCAGAATGAGGCGCTGCGAAAGGAGCGCGACTTGACGGAGTATTACACGATGTGGGTACATCAGATCAAGACACCCATCGCGGCGCTCAAGTTACTTTTGGAATCCAAAGGATTGGATGTGCAACAGGAGGAGCTGCAGGGGCTTTTTCGCATTGAGCAGTATGTGGAGATGGCGTTGCAGTATATGCGGCTCGGAGCGGAGTCCACGGATTTTGTATTCAAGAAGGTGGAATTGGATACAGTCGTCCGGGAGGCAGTTCATAAGTATGCGAGACAATTTATCCGCAAGCGGATTTGCCTAAATTATCAGGCGGTGAACCGAGGGGTTGTGACGGATGAAAAGTGGCTTGGGTTTGTGATAGAGCAGCTTTTGTCCAATGCTATCAAATATACACCCAGCGGAAGCATTTCTATTTATATGGAGCGTGGGAGGCTGGTGGTCGCAGACACTGGAATCGGTATCCGAGGAGAGGATTTGCCGCGGGTCTGCGAAAAAGGATATACGGGTTACAACGGGCACGCCGACAAGCGGAGTACAGGAATTGGACTTTATCTGTGCAACAGTATCTTAAAGAAATTGGGTCATGGATTTACAATCACCTCGGAGGAGGGGAGTGGCACGCAGGTAGCGATCAGCTTTCCGAATCCGAGCATGAAGATGGAATAAAACTAGGCAGAGAAAATAATAAAACATATATGGGATGAGGCGACCACACTGTTGGTCGCATTTTTTATGTAATCTGCGTTTTTTGGTAGATTTTGTAAAAATAGTTGACAAGAAACTGAATATACTGTATATATAACACATAATCAGTAAAGAAATATAAAGGGAGCAGATAAAAGAGCGCAGAGAGGAGGAATCCGGTTGAAAATATTACAGAATGCGGGAGTTCCGATTTACCAGCAGATCGCGGAGCAGTTTAAGGCGGATATTCTGGCGGGGAAGAGGGAACAGGGAGAATATCTGCCGTCGATCCGAAGTCTGGCCAAGGACTTAAGGATCAGTGTCATAACGACGATGAAAGCGTATGAACAGCTCGAGGCAGAGGGGCTTGTGACCGCTGTGCAGGGCAAGGGATTTTACGTCAATGCACAGGATGAAGAGATGCTCCGGGAACAGCATTTGCGGAAGATTGAGGAATCCTTATCGCAGGCGATTGCGGCTGCAGAGGTTGCGGGTATGACAGGACAGGAACTTGTGGGTACGCTAAAGGCGTTGCTCGCGATGCCGGACGGGGTGTAGGGGAGAAGGAGAGGAAGGTTGAAAATGAAAATAGAATATGCGATTCGTGCCACACAGATCAAGAAAAAATTTAAGGGATTTGAGCTGGATATCCCGGAATGCCATATACCGAAGGGATTTGCGACAGCTCTGATCGGGGAGAACGGAGCTGGGAAGACGACATTTTTAAATATTTTGGCTGGTATACGCCTCGATTATAAGGGGAGTGTCGAGTACTTAAGAGAACATGAGACGGATGTAGAAAAAAGTGAAGGAACGAATTGGATACACTGGACCGGGAAGCTATTTCCTTCCCAACTGGACAGTCGGCCAAGTGGAGAAGATCAGTCGTCTGTTGTTTGAGACGTTTGACACAGTGCGCTATGAAACGCTCTGCGCAGAGCTTGGAATCACGCAGGGAGATTTTTCGAAAAAGGTATCAGGGCTCTCGGACGGAAACCGGATGAAGTTGATGCTTGCTGCGGTGTTCGCGCGGGAGACGGAATGTCTGCTCTTGGATGAGCCCGCATCCCCGCTGGATCCGCTCATGCGCGATAAGCTCTGCGGAATGATCCGGGAATACCTGGACGCGGGAGGCGGGGAGCGCAGTGTGTTTTTTTCCACCCACAATATTTCCGACATGGAGAATGTCACAGACTACTGCGTGATTATGGAGCATGGCAATGTCGTGGAGGAGGGATTTGTGGAGGATTTAAAGGAAAAATACGTCCTGGTGAAAGGGGAGGCCAAGGATGCCGCCGCGGCTAAGAAGACACTGTACAGCTTCCGTGGAAACGCCTATGGATTCGAGGGAATCTGTCTGGCGGATTCTCTGGATAAGCTTGCAGGGATGGATATCAGCGTGGAGACGCCGACGTTGTTTCAGATCAGTGTTGCCGTCATGAAGGCGCACACAAGTCTTGCGCTTGTGTAGAGAGTAAAAGGAGAGACCATGAAGAACAATATACAAAGTTATCTGGCTTTCACCACGCGGTTGTACCGGATGTTGCTGTTTTTGGCGATGCCGCTTCTGGTTATTGCGGTACAGTTGCTTATTTTCAGGAAAGGCAACTTGCAGTCTATGATCACTACAGTCTTTCTCATCGCTTCGGTCGAGGTTCTTGTGGATTCGCTTGCATTTGGCGGCATCTCCTCACGGGAGGTAGGGGGGATGGAATACTTAAAGTCCTCCGCAAAAGGGTATCGAGTTCTGTGTACAGCACTCGCCGTCAATCTCGCGAGGCAGCTTCTGGAGGAGATTGCGCTTTTGCTCATCTGTCAGGGGATTGCAAGTGCTTACCGAGGAGCACCGCTGTTTGTGGAGGGAGAGATGCCACTATTTCTGGCAGTCGTGCTTTTGGGGTATTTCGTCACGGTACTTGGCGTGGTCATTGCACGGTTTTTTACGAATCTGGCGTTTCGTATGTGTGTCATGTGCCTGGAGATTATACCAATTATTGGGATTTTCACAGTGCTGAGACAAAGCTATGCAGTGGCGAGCGCGCTGCTTGTAGTGCTGTCGGCTGTGGCGGGTGCAGGCGGCATATGGTTTACGATGAAAAGAGGAAAGGAGAGTTATTATGATAAAGCAGCTTAGTGTGGGTTTAAAAATGATGAGGTATGCATATGGAATCTGGGTGAATGTCATGCTTTGGCTTGCCATTTTGCTTGCGGGAATCGGGATGTTCTCCCTGTCTGCATCGGGAACTGGCAGTATGGGGGCATATTTTTTGTCGATAGGGGCGATCTGCACGCAGCAGATCGTCTATTCTCTCGCCGCGTCTAAATTGATACAGAGCTCCCCGTGGAAAAAGCACTTTGAGACATCCATACCGGCACTGATCAGCTTTGTGGCATCGATTTTAAGTTATGTGCTTGTCCTGGCGTTGAGTGCATTGCGCATTTCGTCAAATCCGGAACAGGTTCTCGATGTTGGTTTTGGAGTTGTGATCAGCGCCGCAATGATGTGTATTGTGATGATATATGGCGCATTGGCCTATAAATTTTTTGTTGTGACCAGTATTGTGTTTTTCGTGGTCGTTTACGGGATGATGTTTTCCTCCGTGTGGTTCGACTTTTCTTCGAGAATTCCGAAGCTTTCCTTTGGGATGGCGGTGCCACTTGGGTTTGTCCTACTGTTTGTCGGGGCATTGCCAGAGTATAGAATCTCACTTCTGGTCTACCGGGTGCCGCTGTCAAAGCGGTCACAGCTTATTGGTCTGCGGAAGTGGATGTGAAAAGAAGTTTGTCTTACCAAATTGTAAGAAAAGAAAGAGAAATGTAAGCCAGATCGATGGCTCGCATTTCTCTCTTTTGTTATACTGATCACAGTTCAAAGAGGCTGCTGACAAGGAGGGAACCAAGATGGGGAAACGGGCGGCATTTTGCCTGCTGGTTGTGGCAAGTTGTGTTCTATTTTTTATTATAAAAGGAAGGAAAGAGAGAAATGGCAATTTTAGAAGTAAATAATTTAAAGAAAATCTATACGACACGTTTTGGGGGCAATCAGGTGCAGGCACTGTCCAGCCTGAATTTTTCTGTGGAGGAGGGCGAATATGTCGCGATCATGGGAGAGTCCGGTTCTGGAAAGACCACCCTGCTCAATATTCTGGCGGCACTTGATAAGCCGATCGGAGGAGAGGTGCTGCTCAATGGGAAAAATATTGTCACCATTGAGGAGAAGGAAATCTCGCGCTTCCGCAGAGAGAATCTCGGATTCGTGTTCCAGGATTTTAACTTGCTGGATAATTTTTCTCTGAAGGATAATATTTTGCTGCCGCTGGTGCTGGAGGGCGTGGCGGTTGGAGAGATGGAGCCAAGACTTGCGCCGATCGCAAAAAAGCTGGGAATTGGGGGACTTCTGGAAAAGTTCCCGTACGAGGTGTCCGGGGGGCAGAAGCAGAGGGCGGTGGTCGCGCGTGCACTGATCACAAAACCGCAGCTCATTCTGGCGGATGAGCCGACGGGAGCGCTCGATTCCAAGGCGACGGACAGTCTGCTCGATCTTTTCAACGGGATCAATGAGGATGGACAGACAATTCTTATGGTCACGCATTCCACGAAGGCAGCGAGCCATGCGAAGCGCGTGCTGTTCATCAAGGACGGCGAAGTGTTCCATCAGTTGTACCGCGGAAATATGGGCAACGAGGAGCTCTACGCAAAGATCTCTGACACGCTGACGGTGTTGGCCGCGGGCGAGAAGAGTGGAATGTTGGGCGGGATGCAGGAGAACAATTGGGAGTTTCCGGATGACCGGGCATCCCAGGTGGGAGGGGAGAAGTCATGAAGCTGTATTGCTGGCTGGCGACGGCCAATATAAAAAATAACCGGCAGTTTTATCTGCCGTATCTTCTGACGGGGATCATCTCTGTGGCAATGTTCTATCTTGTGGTGGCAATGCAGGATAATCCGGGACTTCGCGACGTACCGGGAGGGGCGGATGTAAAAGGGATTCTGACATTCGGAATCGGTGTCGTAGGCGTGTTTGTCAGTGTATTTCTTTTTTATACAAACAGCTTTATTATCAAGCGCCGGAAAAAAGAACTGGGCGTCTACAACATTCTGGGCATGGAGAAGAAGCATATCGCGAAGGTGCTTTTTCTCGAAATGTCATTTGTGGTAATGGTCACGATCGCGGGTGGTCTCTTGTTTGGCATCGTATTCAACAAACTGGTCGCCATGATTTTATATAAGCTGGCGAATCTCTCGGTGAGTATTCCTTTCACGGTATCCATAACTGGCTGTGTGTATGTGTTAAAGCTCTTTCTGGCAATTTATGCGGCGACGTTTCTGTATAATCTGATGCAGATCAAGCTGGCAAATCCGATTGCGCTTTTGCACGGCAGTCGCACAGGAGAGCGCGAGCCAAAGACAAAGATCTTGCTGGTGGCTGTTGGGGTTCTCACACTTGGCTGCGGTTATTATATAGCGCTGACAACGACCAATGCGATGCAGGCAATCACACTTTTTTTTGTGGCGGTACTGCTTGTTATTATAGGAACTTATTGTCTGTTTACTGCGGGCAGTATTGCATTTTTAAAGTTTTTGCGGAGAAATAAGAAATATTATTATCAGACGAAGCATTTTACGACTGTTTCAGGTATGCTCTACCGCATGAAGCAGAATGCGGTTGGACTGGCAAATATCTGTATTCTCTCCACGATGGTGTTGGTGACGGTCTCCACGACGATCAGTATGTACCTGGGCGTGGAGGACGCTCTGGATGTCAGAAACCCCATGGAGGTTGTTGTGACTGCGTATTATCAGGAGATGCCCCAAAAAGAGGATCTTCCAGATGTGGTAATCGCGGATTCACTCAAAAATTCTGGCAGGGTTATCACCGGGCGTTACGGTTACCTCAATCTATCTACAACGGCGGTGCGGAGAGGAAATGGGTTTTCTGTGACGGGAATTGGAAGTGGAACCGATTACAGTATCTCTGATGTGGCTGTGGTCGAAATCATGACAGAAGCGGACTACGAGGCGTACATGGGAACACAGATTGCGGATCTTGGAGCCGGTGAGGTAGCGGTGTCCGCTGTCCCGGAGTTTGAGGGAGAGACAATGACCCTGGAGGGACAGGCGTATAAGGTAAAGGAAATTTGTCCGTATCCGGAAAAAGAGAAGGGATATCTCGCCGCAATCGCCAACGGTTCGGCTTATATCATTGTGCCGGACGAGGCAGCGCTGGCGCAGATTTTCCAGAAGTTAGGGCAGAACTGGGATCAGGTGCGAACCAAACTGGAATACCAGTACGATATGGGCTTTGACATTGATGGAACCGGGGAGGAGAAGCTGGCTGCGGAGGCGGCAGTCCACAGGGCAGTGGCAGAGTGGGAGAGAAGTGGGGCGGACCGATCAGGATGCACCGGTGTTTATATCGATGCAAGGCAGGAAAACCGCGCTTCCTATTACAGTCTGTACGGCAGTATGTTTTTTTTGGGGATGTTTCTCGGAACGCTGTTTTTAATGGTTACGGTGCTGATTATTTTTTACAAGCAGATATCGGAGGGTTACGAGGACAAGGAGCGCTACGCCATCATGGAAAAAGTGGGTATGAGCAACGATGAGGTGAAGCGCACAATCCGCTCCCAGGTGCTCACAGTATTTTTCCTGCCGATCGTGGCGGCGGTTGTACATGCAGCTATGGCGTTCCCGATGATCGTAAAGTTGCTTGGCGCAATGGCACTGACAAACACCGCGCTGTTTGCGGTGTGCGTGGCGGGGACAGCGCTTGTGTTTTTCATCATTTACCTGCTCGTGTTCCTGTTGACTTCCCGCAGCTATTATAAGATTGTGGGGAATCAGGTGTAGAGAAGATACTTCCCACCATAAAGTCGAGAAATTCTTCGAGCGTCATCCTGGGGTCCTTGAGCCACTGGATGACTGCTGCGAGGAGACCGGACAGATAAAATTCAGACAAAAGTGCTATCTGATAATCGCTGTGTCCTTCTGTGGGAACGAAGTAGCGGTTTAAGAGCGGCCATATAATTTCTTTGAGGCGAGTCGCAAAATGCGGGTCGCCATTGTCACTTAACAGGATGCAGGCGTAGGGCTCATGCGTCCGCATCAATTCCAGGAGAATCTCCATCTGCTTTGATAGATCAAAGGTCTCATTTTCAAGCATTGTTTCGTTTAAAACGGCGGCGATCTTTTCCAGCAGTTCATTTTCAATCTGTGTAAAAATATCATAGACATCCCTGTAATAGAGATAAAATGTCCCGCGGTTGTACCCGGCGAGGTCAGTGATCTCCTTGATAGAAATTTTTTCGATTGGCTTTTCGGTGTAGAGCGTCCAGAATGCGGTCCGAAGATTGTTTTTTGTCTGCGCGGTGATCTGTGGCTGTCTTTTCATGGAAACGTCCTTTCTGCGTGGATTGTGCTGGCAGCATTTTACCAATTATAACACGACAGCGTGTTGTCTTCAAGTTTTCAACAGTTCGAATCACTCTGTTGATTGATGAATACCACCTTTGTGCGGTACAGTAACAGTGAGAGAAATGGACGTGCACACAAAGGAGAATGTATGGCATATATAGAGTTTAACCATGTCACGAAAGAATACATAACGGGTGAGACTTCCATCAGGGCGTTAAATGATGCCAGCTTTTCGGTGGAGGAGGGGGAGCTTGCAGTGATCCTTGGATCTTCGGGAGCGGGGAAGACAACGGCACTCAATATTTTGGGCGGTATGGATATTCCGACTGCTGGGGAGATTTTGGTGGACGGCAATGATATCGCCAAATACAACAAGAAGCAGCTCGTGGGATACCGGCGCACAGACATCGGTTTTGTATTCCAGTTTTACAATTTGGTGCCGAATCTGACTGCGCTGGAAAATGTGGAGCTTGCGGCGCAGGTGTGCAGGGACTCCCTCGACGCCGATGAGATGCTGGAAAAAGTAGGACTTGGAGAGCGCAAAGGCAATTTCCCGGCACAGCTTTCCGGCGGGGAGCAGCAGCGGGTGTCCATCGCAAGAGCGCTCGCAAAAAATCCGAAGCTGCTTTTGTGCGACGAGCCGACTGGCGCGCTCGATTATCATACGGGTAAGCAGATCTTACAGCTTTTGCAGGATACCTGCCGCGGAGAAAAAATCACAGTGCTCTTGATTACCCACAATTCGGCGCTGGCGCCGATGGCAGATCGCCTCATTCGGTTTAAGAGCGGGAAAGTGACGGAGATCGCTGTAAATGAGCACCCCGTTCCAATTGCCGAGATTGAGTGGTAGTAGATGCCATATGCGGGCGGGAAGAGATTGGGAAAGGCGCGATGTTTGTATGAGAAATGCGTATAACAAAGATGTCTGGCGTTCCATCTGGAAGGGGAAGAAAAGATTTTTTTCAATAGTGGTGATCACGGCGCTCGGTGTAGGGATGCTGACCGGACTGAAAGCATCGTGCGTGGATTTGCGCTACGCGGCAGATGCTTTTTTTGACCGGCAGAATCTGTTTGATATCTGTGTCGTTTCCACACTGGGACTCACGGATGGGGATGTGGAGGCACTCGCAAAGCTGGATGGAGTTGAGACGGCGGAGGGCGCCTACAGTGAGACCGTCCACACGAGAGTGGGAGAACAGAGTCGCAGTGTCTCCATAAAGACACTGAGCGGCAGCGGGCTGAATGAACCGTATCTCGTCGAGGGACTGATGCCGGAGACTCCCCAAGAGATCGCCGTGACAGAAAAATTTATGCGGGATACGGGCAGTGAGTTAGGGGATGTCATTGCGATTGAGGAGGACGCCAGAGCGGAGGGCGAGAAAGGATTGGCCGCGGGCGATATCGATATAGATATCAGCACGGAGGAGGATACGCAGAACTTCCGTTTTACAGAATACACGATCACTGCGGTTGTGGTGGACGCTATGGACATCAACAACACCCAGGGGGCCGTGGCATTTCGATCTTCCGCCGCGGAGGATTACACGTTTTTTGTTCGTCCTGAGGCGGTGGACAGCAATGTGTACACAGCGGTGTATCTCACGCTGGCTGGGGGACAGAGGATGTTTGGTTATTCCAGGGAGTACCAGGAGCGGGTGGCAGAGATTGTGACGGTGATCGAGGATCAGATCAAAGTGCAGCGCGAGGAGGCGCGCGATGCAGAGGTCGCGGATGAGGCGCACAAAAAACTTGCGGACGCAGAGAGGGAGGCGAATGAGAAGTTTGCCGAGGCGGAGAACGAGCTAAATGGGGCGCAGACGGAACTTGCGGACGGCTGGGCGTCGTTGGATCAGGGGGAGCGCGCGCTTGTAGAAAAGAAAAAAGAGGCGGAGAGCGGCTTCGCCGAGGCGAGAGAGGAGATTGCGGATGGTAATGCGGCACTGGCTGGCGGCAGTGCGCAGCTCGATGCTGCCGAGCGTGAGATTACCGAGGGGGAGTGGCAGTTATACCAGGGAAAGCAGACACTTATGGACCGGGAGACGGAGACGTATGCGCAGCTGGAGGCGGGGCGGATGGAACTGACGGAGAGCCGGATGCAGGCGCAGACGGCGAGAGAGCAGCTGGAGACGCAGGTTGGCGGTGCATCCGGGATGTTTGGCGAACTTTGGCCGGCGCAAGCCTGGGAGGCATATGTCCTGGCGGTGAGACAGGCGTATATGCCGTTTGTTGAAGCGCAGACGGCGGAGACGGACCAGGCAGCAGCCGCAGTGCAGGGCGCGACGGCGGAAGCGCAAAACGCATTTTTGCAGGTATTTTCTCAGATGGTCGCGGTGGCAAATGGGGCAATTGATCAGCAGATTGGGATGCTGGACCCGACAGCGGCGGATTACAATGAGCAGCTTTCGGCACTCGAGGCACAAAAGCAGCACATCTCCGCGCTCGCGGGACAGATGCCGCCTCTGGCGCTTGGACTTGGACGGCTTTTGGCGGCCGAGGAGGTACTGACCGCGAAGCTTGTGGAGATGGACGGGCAGGAAGCTGCGGTGAAGGAACAGTTTGCAGCTGCATGGAGGGAGATCGCAGACAATGAGGCGAAGCTTGTTTATGGAAAAAAGCAGCTGGAGGATGGCCGTGCACAGCTTGCGTACAATGAGGCGAAGCTGGCGGAGGGTGAAGCGTAGTTAACGGACAGAGAGCAGGGCGTGGAAAGACAGCTGGCGGCGGGGAACGCAAAGCTGGCGGGGGGAAAGCAGGCGCTTTTAGACGGCGAGCAG
>CAJLGN010000018.1 GCA_905206195.1 uncultured Roseburia sp. | reverse complement strand
CCGGCCTTTCTGCCGTAGGACTTCACCAACTTCCAAAAACCTTGACGACTCATCGCCTGCCCCGAACAATTCGTGAACAACCATTCCCCCGTATCATCCTCAAGCAACTTTGGTCTCCCCTGTTCCAGATAGCGGCAAAGAGCTTCCCGCGCAATATTCCCAAATGGAATAATCCTCTCCTTGTGCAGATCTGCACAAGTGACATATTCCATCTTAAGATTTACATCGCACATCCGCAGAGAGATCAACTCAGACACCCGAATTCCAGTCGCGTACAAAAGCTCCAACATCGCCTTATCCCTCAGCTCCTTGGGCGAAGTTCCATCCGGCTCGTCCAAAAGTCTCGTGACCTCTTCCGTGGTGAGGATCACAGGCATCCTTTTTTCGATCTTTGGGGCTTTCAACACCTCCGAAGGATCCGCTGCAATCTGCCGCTCCTTCTCCAGATAATGATAAAAGGCCTTCATGGAGGCAATGCTTCTAGAAATCGTCGACGGCTTCCTTCCTTCCCGCTCCAAAAACAGGACATAAGAACTCAATATCGTCGTCGTAACCTCACTCGCAGCACCGATTCCCTGCGCCAGAAGATATTGATTCATCTTCTTTAAATCACGCGCGTAAGAAACCTCCGTATTTGCAGAAGTCTGTTTTTCCTGATGGAGATATTGGATAAAATTCTGTATATCCTGTGTCATATTTCTACCTGCCCCGACAATCATTCGTTGGAAAAATGTACCTCAAAATGAGCTACTTTATTCATTATAATCAGAAGTAAATGGAAAAGCAATCGGTATTTTCCCCCACAAAATCGCCGATTTTTACAAAAATACAACATATCGAAACGAATCCATTTCCTGCACCATATCTTGTAATATTTCTTTAAAATTTTTTTAATATATAGCCGAGCAAAACAGGGCTGACATAGCTCTCGGCAGCGACCCCCAGCAACAGCAGCAAGACGGTACATATCCCGCGCACGATACACACCGATGTATCCCTCACACGGACCCTTTTCCTCCAAGAACTCTCATCGCTGCCAGATCCCCAAGTATAGCAAAAAAGTGCTGCCAGATAAAACCCCCACTGCGGCAATAATCCGCAGACGCTCACTGCGATTCCACGCACACCGAGATTGACAATCGCCACCACCATCAAAAATCCGAAGCCCGCTGAGATCATACCTTTTAAGAGCCCAGAAAATATCCGCCCTGACAGTGCCCTACCCAACAAAAAAATGAGGAGTGCCATCTTCCCACGCTCTATCAAGACATAACAGAACAGACGATTCCCAGATGCTGCGTGGGTCAAGTATCGACTCAAATAATAGTCATTTAAAACCCCATAGGTTGCGAGAAGCTCTTTTCCGAGCAGATTGGCAAAGACAATACCACCCAGAAATGCAATCATAATTCCCCACCGCTCTTTCTTCACAAAGTGCTCCGAAATTTTTCTCTCTTTATTGTATGCCCCATGTTCGGTGTTATGACGCATCACTCCAGGCCAGCAATACTCGGTCATGCGCCGCACAAATCAGTCACCCTAATTTCTATCTTCCATTCAGCAGATTCTTGTACGCAAGGAGCGCGGCAACTGTCTTCGAATCCTGAAGCTTTCCTGCATAGATCATATCGCAAAGCTCCTCGAGCTCATAAGCCTCCACGTCGATGAACTCCCCCTCATCCAGATGCTGGCTGCCCGGCTTCAAATCCCTTGCCAGGTACACATCAATAAACTCATCGCAAAAAGCCACCGTCGTCTTTAAGGAAATCAAAAAAGTAAGATTCTCACTCCGGTACCCCGTCTCCTCCTCGAGTTCCCTCATGGCACAGACCTTCGTGTCCTCCGTCGTGCTGTCTCTCGATCCCGCCGGAATCTCAAGCGTCATGCGCTCAAGGGCATTTCGATATTGACGTACCATGAGAATCTTTCCGTCCTCACACACTGGCACCACAGCCGCCGCACCCTTTCTATGTGCGATGAAATCCCACTCTTCCAGTTTTCCGCCGGGGAGCTCCATCGTATCTACATAGATATCGAGAATCGCCCCTTTTCTGATCAATTCTCTTTTAATTCTTTTTACCTGATAATCCATATTTTCCACCCTCTCTGTCCACTCCCTCACACAAGCCAAACGACCGCATACCCAAAGACGCCTCTTTGCTGCAAAAGAACCTTCATCTCAGAACATCATGTTCTGAGATGAAGGCTCTTCATTTTTACTCTTATTTTGCGTAGTCTGTCACTCTGGATTCACGAATCACATTTACCTTAATCTGCCCTGGGTATTCCATCTCCGATTCAATCCGCTTGGAGATATCACGCGCCATCAATACCATGTCGGCATCGCTGACCTGATCCGGAACAACCATGACCCGAATCTCCCGTCCCGCCTGAATAGCAAAAGATTTTTCTACGCCCTTAAATCCGTTTGAAATGTCCTCTAACTGTTTTAACCTGTTGGAATAAGTCTCCAATGTCTCTCTTCTCGCACCTGGTCTTGCCGCACTGATCGTGTCAGCTGCCTGTACAATGCATGCGATCAACGTCTCAGGCTCCACATCCCCGTGATGTGATTCCACGGTATTGATCACGATCGCCGACTCCTTGTACTTTCTGCACAAATCGACGCCAAGCTGAATATGTGATCCCTCCATGTCGTGATCCACAGCTTTGCCGATGTCATGCAATAGACCTGCACGCTTTGCAGTCCGAACGTCAACACCAAGCTCGGCTGCCAGCAAACCCGAGAGATGTGCGACCTCAATCGAGTGTTTGAGCACATTCTGACCATAGCTTGTCCGAAACTTCATTTTGCCGAGAAGTCGGACAAGTTCAGGATGAATTCCGTGGACTCCAACCTCGAGAATCGCGGCTTCACCCTCCTCCCGAATCATTGTCTCCACTTCTTTCTGTGCCTTCTCCACCATCTCTTCGATTCTGGCCGGATGAATACGACCGTCCACAATCAGTTTTTCCAGTGCGATTCGGGCAACTTCTCTTCGAATCGGGTCAAAACCTGACAAGATGACTGCTTCCGGTGTGTCATCGATAATCAGATCCACACCCGTCATCGTCTCTAAGGTACGAATATTGCGTCCCTCACGTCCGATGATTCTTCCCTTCATCTCGTCATTCGGAAGCTGGACAACTGAGATTGTCGTCTCTGCCACGTGATCCGCCGCACATTTCTGAATGGCTGTCACCACGTATTCTCTTGCCTTCTTGTCCGCCTCTTCCTTTGCCCTGTGCTCCATTTCTTTGATTAATTTTGCAGTGTCAAGTTTTACATCTTCTTCAACGGTTTTTAAGAGATATTCCTTTGCCTGTTCGGAGGTTAATCCGGAGATTCTTTCCAGTTCCTGTAAACGCTCTTCGTTGAGCTTTGCGACCTGCGCTTTCTGCTTATTGATTTCTTCCTCTTTTGCTGCAAAACCAGCCTCGCGCTTCTCGATAGACTCCAACTTCTTATCCAGATTCTCTTCCTTCTGCACAATACGGCGTTCGCTACGTGAAATCTCTGCCCGGCGCTCTTTTACTCCGTTGTCCAGATCGTTCTTGACACGAATGGACTCCTCCTTCGCCTCGAGCATCGCTTCGCGCTTCCTGGTCTCCGCTGTCTTCACTGCCTCATCGATGATCTCTCTCGCCTTTTCATCGGCATTCCCGATCTTTGCTTCCGTCACGCGCTTATGGTATGCACTGGTGATGACGCAGGCAATGACTGCAGTAACTACAAGAGTTATAACAACAGCAATTCCTGTCCCCACAGGAGCACCTCCTTTATTAAATTTTCATTGTACATATAACATAAAAACATAATCGTTGTCTGTCATAATTTACAACATATAAATTTTATTCTATTTTTATTCTTATGTCAAGTAGATAACTGTTCAATATGCATAATATTGCCTTTTGGACGTTACCCAACACAACATATTGTACAAAATTTCCAGGAAAAAATGGAATACCACCCTCTTTTTCCGATGCTGCGTTCACTCATAGTCAAAACCACACCGCATAACCGCCAGGATATCACTTCCCTTGTACCCACGGCGCATCAAAAACTGGTACATCCGCTGCTGCTCTCTGCGGTCTTTGCAATCGCAATCATAGTGTCTCTTCTCCAGGAGCTCCTTGATCTTGCGCCGCTCATCCGCGCAGTACTCCTCCTCAAGCGCCTGCTCGATGGTGTCGCGAGCGACACCTTTTTGCATCAGATCCATACGAAGGCGCTGTCTGCTCTTCTTCTGCTTTCCCAGGCGGATATACTGCCTTGCATAGCGCAAATCATCCACGTAATGATAACTCTTGACATAGTGGATCGCCTGCTCGATACACTCCTGGGGATAACCAGCTCTCTTTAACTTGTCGCAGAGCTGATGCTCCGTGCGATCCATCCGCTCGAGCAGGAATATCGCGCGCTTTTTTGCCCTAAGACCTACAATCCCACAGATGATCTTCTGATATAAAGCCTCCTGGATGTACGCCCCCTCGCTTGTGAGGAGTCTGCACTCCACCTCGGTGAGGGAGCGCAGTTCGCTCCGATACAAAGCGGCCTCCACACCGTGCGCAAACCGGATACAGACGCGGCCCTTTTCCAGGAAAATCACCTCCGCAACCTGCCGCTCTCCAATCCTCTCTTCCATCTACTCCATCTCCTGTCCGAACAAAATCTCATCTGTGTGAGTCTACTCTCCGGCCATGACCACCTCCGAGGTCTTCTTCGCGGCAGACACCTTCTTCTCGTCCGATATTATCTTCGCAGCCTCGGCAGATTCGTCCGCATTCTCCGCACCGTCCTCCTCCACGCTGTACTTTTCCCTCACCTTCATCTCCACTTCCTCACAGATCAGTGGGTGCTCCTTTAAATAGGTCTTGGCGTTCTCGCGCCCCTGCCCGATCTTCTCGCCATTGTAGGCATACCACGCACCAGACTTATTGATGATGCCGATATCAGCGGCGAGATCCAGAATATCCCCCTCCTTCGAGATACCCTGTCCAAACATAATATCAAACTCCGCCTCCTTAAACGGCGGCGCCACTTTATTCTTGACAATTTTCACCCTCGTGTGGTTGCCGACAATCTCACCGCCCTGCTTTAACGCCTCCACCCTGCGAACATCCAGGCGGACGGACGAATAGAACTTCAGTGCCCGACCACCGGTCGTCGTCTCCGGGTTGCCGAACATCACGCCGATCTTCTCTCGCAGCTGGTTGATAAAGATCACGATACAATTGGACTTACTGACAATCGAGGTCAGCTTGCGCAGCGCCTGACTCATCAATCTCGCCTGCAAGCCCACGTGAGAATCCCCCATATCGCCGTCAATCTCCGCCTTGGGAACCAGCGCGGCAACCGAGTCGACAATCACAATATCCACCGCCCCGGAACGCACCATCGTCTCGGCAATCTCAAGTGCCTGCTCCCCAGAATCCGGCTGCGATATGTATAAATTGTCGATATCCACTCCGATATTCTTGGCGTACACTGGATCCAGCGCATGCTCCGCATCGATGAAACCGGCGATTCCCCCAATCTTCTGTACCTCCGCGACCGCGTGCAGTGCCACCGTCGTCTTACCGCTGGATTCCGGTCCATATATCTCAATGATTCTCCCTCTGGGGAACCCGCCGATGCCGAGCGCCAAATCCAGACTCAAAGATCCGCTCGGAACAGACTCCACATTCATCTGTGCCGAACTGTCTCCAAGCTTCATGACAGAACCCTTGCCGTACTGCTTCTCAATCTGTGAAATCGCTGCGTCGAGCGCTTTTAACTTCTCCTGCTTATCCACCGGCTTATCTAATTTCTTCTCTTCTCTTGCCATTCTTCTTCCTCCATGCGAACTTATGTTCGTTTTCTGTTCTAATCTTATTATACTTCTCTATAAATGTCAACAATTAAATTGTACATAGGATGTGTCCAATAAATGGAACACCCATCAAATGAAAAATCAAACGCCAGAAGCTCCTCCCTTTTCTTGTTCAATACAACATCTGATCAACTTCGCCCTATCCCTATCCTGGACTTGGCAGACACTGCCGGAGACCGGAAAAGCCAGTCGTGATCTGCCGGAAACATTGCCCCGACAAAAAGAATTGTAGAAAAATTATCCCGCCATAGATTCTATCATACTACATTTAAAAGAACAACTAAACTTTCTATAAATTCCTATGTATATCCGCGGCAGACATGCTATAATGCTTTTAGATTTAGAAAGGAGATTCTATTATGGAAAAATTATTACTCTTCCACTTATCTGATACCGACCAGCAAAAAACAAAGCAGATTGCTTCCAATCTGAAAATCCCCTGTGAGACAATCGACGCCTCACTCTATACCCAGACCTTAGAGTCGCTGATTTCCGGCACAAAAAATCCTCTGACTGCGCCGTTTGCCGGCAATGTGCCAGAGGAAAGCCTTCTATTTATGTGCGGGCTGTCCAACAAGCGCATGGATAAATTGCTGTTCGCCCTGCGCAAAGCGGAGGTCCGTGTAGATTATAAAGCCGCGCTGACCCCGACCAACCAGAAATGGGACGTGCTGCATCTATTGCTTGAGATGCACGCCGAGAGAGCCTCCATCATCGCCGCGAACGCAGTTCCGCGCACCTAGTACATCGTCCTGCAATTACCGGGGCTCTATTCTAGCCTGAATTTCCGTCTGCACCGGCGCTTTTTCTTGACGCAGCCACCGCTGTGCCTGAGAAAAATTGCCTTGCACAAGAATAACTTATGCCGGAATAGAGTCCGATTATCACAGAGAAGATGTGCTTGATTTCAAAAAACGATCTATAAAAATTCGTTCCAGTGCGATCCCCGCGGAACATGTTCCGGCGGGGAATCTTCACTCTCTTGGAGCACCGGAGTTTTCCGCGGGAAACTTCACCGAAAAGCACATGCCCTGCCCCTCCGGACAAAACCGATACGAAGCCCCATTTGCCTCCAATATTTCCTTTACAATATAAAGCCCGAGGCCAGTTCCACCCGCGTCGGAGGCCCTGGCAAAGTCCAGGCGGTAAAATGCCTCAAAGATACGAGAGATCTGTTCCTCAGAAAGCGGTCTGCAGGCATTCCAGATTGCGATTTCTCGCTCTGCTCCGCGAATTTTGATTGTTCCACCGTAGTCGCTGTAGTGCACAGCGTTGCCGATCAGATTCGACCATACCATCTCGAAAAACTTTCGGTTCATCTCCACACAAAATGCCCCATCCACCGCTGTCTCGATCTGCCTGTCCGGCCTCCCCCTGAATCCGCGAGGAGTCGAGGATTTCCTTTATCATATCTGTCAGCTCGTCCACCGTCCCCATGCCGATCTCAAGATAGGTGTCGTGATCCTTATATTTTCCGACATTATAGCGCATGTTTTCAAGCATAATTCGAAGTCCCGCCAGCGGCGTTTTTAACTCGTGGGATGCGGAGCGCAAAAAATCCACCTTGCTGCGCTCAACCTCCGAGATATGCCTTTTTTCTTTTTCCAGGCTGTCGATGGTCTGCCGCAGCTGACTGTAAATCTCATTGATCTGCCGCAGCAGCGTGCCGATTTCATCCTCGTTTTGAATTTCAAAATACGCCCCCTGCTCCAGATTTTTCATGCTGTTTGTCACATGCAGCATTCGGTTCACAGGCCTTGTAATATTTGGGGAATATAAGTACGAAAATACCACGGACAGCCCAACTGCTATGAGGGATGTAAATGGAAGCAAACGCATTGTCAGCCGTATCGCCTCACTTGCAGGCTGCGTGCTGATGAGCATTTTCACCGAAATCTTACGCCCATCCTTGCTCGTGAGTTCTCTCTCATTCATCAGAACGGCCTCCACATTTTCTGCTCCCTCAATGTAGATTCCCAAATCATTATTTTGATTTTGATTTACACGTATGGACGCCCCCTCAAAGCTCTCACTCACACCGTCTATCTCCGCCATGATGTTGACACCGTTGCGCGCGGCATAAGTCTCGATGACTCCCCTGCAGTCCGCGGCATCCAAGACGCCGAGTGTAGCGCACAAATCGTCCAGCTTGACATTCAGCTCCATCTCTACTTGCCTCAAATAAAAGTGCGGCAGAAAAACAGAGATGGAGATGTGCATCACAGCGATCACCACGCCGAACAGAACTAGCATATAGAAAAAGGTTTTTGGAAATAGTTTCATTTTTTTCCACATCTTCATAGTTCAATTTTGTACCCGACTCCCTTTACCGTCACCACACAGTCGAGATGTAATTTTTTCCGCAGATTTTTTACATAGACATCCACGATGCGGTCAAAAGGCCCTTCCTCCCCCCATATCTGATTTAAGATCTGCTCCCGGGAGAGCACCTGCCCCGCATGCTCCACGAGCATGGCCAAAAGTTTGATCTCTTTGGGCTTCACCTGGGCGTCCCTCCCCTCGTAGGTCGCAGAAGAACCTGCAAAATCTACCACAGCATTCCCGTACGTCCATATGGCGCTCTCTGTATAATTGCGCCGCAGCAGCGCCTCAACTCTCTTTTTTAATAGAATGAGCGAAAATGGTTTGCAAATATAATCGTCCGCGAGCTCATCAAAGCTCTTCACCTGCGTCCGCTCATCCGTCATCGCCGTAAGCATCAGCACCGGAAGCCTGCTGACCTTTCGGATCTCCTTAAGCAGTTCAATGCCGTCCATTTTAGGCAGCATAATGTCAAGGATTACAAGATGCACGATATTTTCCCGAAACATGGCAAGCCCCGCCTCCCCATCCGCCGCGCACATGACCTGATAGCCCTCCTCCGACAGAAACTCCATGAGCCCTTCCCGAATCATCGCATCATCCTCCACAAGAAGAATATTCATCTTATCTCCGCCTCCCCATGCAATTGCTGCACTCATTTTATCACAATAAAAAATGCAAAACAATTTTTAAATTTCATATACGCTTCACATTGGGGGGGGTATCTTGTGTGAGTACCAATCAAAACAACAGCAATATGCCGATTCAAAAAAGGAGAATCACAATGATGAATTTAAAAAAACAGAAACTTTTTGCACTGACACTCGCCACCGCGGCAACGCTCGCATTTTCCGGATGTGGCGCTTCGGGAGCGGGCAGCTCCACCTCCGGCGCCGAAACCAACGCCGGGGCGGCAGCTTCTGAAAACACTGAGGGAGCAAGCGATTCTGCCACAAGCACTGGCGTAGATTCTTCTCTGTCCGGCAGCGCACAGGATGAGGATTCTTCTCTTTTCAAAAATATGGAGACCGTCGATCTCGATGGAAACACCGTGGATTCCTCGATTTTCGCAGAAAACAAGCTCACGCTGTTAAATGTGTGGAACCTCGGCTGCACGGCCTGCATCATGGAAACTCCAATTCTTGACCAGCTAAACAATGATCTGGCAGAAAAAGGGGTGGCGATCAAAGGTTTGTATTACAACTTTGGCACAGAGCTCTCCGATAAGGACAGAGCCGAGATCGAAAAAATTTTAAAGGACGCAAATGCAGATTATCAGCAGCTTCTCACCTCCAAGGCGATGGACGAATCTGATACATTCCAAAATCTTGACGCTTTCCCGACCACATATTTCGTGGATTCGGAGGGAAATATTGTGAAATCCATAGCGGGCTCAGACGACTACGAGGGCTGGAAAAGCGCGATCGAGAATGTTTTAAACCAGGTGCAATCCAATGATTAGCGGGAGAACCGCTGGGCACCGCCCTTCGCAGATTGTTCTTATATTGAAAAAGCAGGGCATCGGGGCAATTCTGCTTGCCCTTGGTGTACTCTCTCTGCTGTACGGCATCCACAGGCAGGAGCATCTGACAGTCGAGAAGAAATCCAATCTCATCTGTCTGGAATGTATCGGAATCAGCTAGGAGGAAACGATGAAATTATTGTCAAAGCTTACGTCAAATATCAGACTCTGCGTGCAGATCGTATTTACCGCGCTCACCAACGGCTATCTGCTTGGCTTTGCGAGGGGAAAAATCTACCGCGGGGGCAGCAAGCAACTCTGTGTCCCGGGCTTAAATTGCTACCCCTGCCCGGGCGCAATCGGCTCCTGCCCAATCGGCTCTCTCCAGGCAGTCATCGGCAGCCGGGACTTCAAATTTTCCTTCTATGTCATCGGGTTTTTGATGATTACGGGATCGCTGATCGGGCGCTTTGTCTGCGGCTGGCTCTGTCCGTTCGGCCTGGTGCAGGATCTGCTCCACAAGATTCCGTTTGTCAAAAAGACAAAAAATCTGCCGCTTCACAAGTATCTGCGCCACCTGAAATATGTGATTCTGGTCGTTTTCGTCTTCGCGCTCCCACTGCTTCTCACCGGCCCCGGCGGATACGCAAGCCCCTGGTTCTGCAAGCTGATCTGCCCGTCCGGCTCTCTCCTGGCAGGTCTGCCCCTCGTGTCCATGAACCCCAATTTACAGGAAATCGTCGGGTTTCTCTTTGGCTGGAAAATGAGCATTTTGCTTCTCATCGTCGTCCTCTCGATTGCAACCTACCGGCCATTCTGCAAATACCTCTGCCCGCTCGGTGCAATTTACGGACTATTCAACCGCTTTGCACTTTACCGCTACGAGATTGACGAGGGAAAGTGTACAAGGTGTGGGCTCTGTCAGAAAAAATGTGATATGGACGTGAAGGTCTATGAGACTCCAAACAGCCCCGAGTGCATCCGATG
>CAJLGN010000017.1 GCA_905206195.1 uncultured Roseburia sp. | reverse complement strand
CTGGCTGATATAGGACACCGCATCCTCCAAAGTCCGCTGGTTAAGCCCCTCCTCATAGAGCACCACATCTGGTTTTACTTGTCCGTCACACGCATCGCAGAGCGGAACTTTCATCCCAGAATCCAGGATATATTTGGCATCAAATTCTTTTCCACATTTTCTACAATAATTTCGATGTACACTCCCGTGCAGCTCTAAAACTTTTTTACTGCCCGCCTTCTGGTGCAGCCCATCAATATTCTGGGTGATGACCGCCCGCACCTTCCCCACCCCCTCAAGCTCCGCCAGCTTGCTGTGGGTCGTGTTCGGCTCAGCCGTTAGGCACAACATCTTGTCCCGGTAAAAGCGGTAGAACTCTTCCGTATTCTTAATATAGAAGGAATGGCTCAAAATCGTCTCGGGCGGCCAATTGTATCTCTGATTGTAAAGTCCATCCACACTGCGAAAATCCGGGATTCCGCTCTCCGTCGAGACACCCGCTCCCCCGAAAAAGACGATATTGTCCGACTCCCTCACCATCCGCAAAAAGGTATCAATATTTGACATCGCACACCCTCCTCCCCCAAAATCTTAACTCCATTTTATACAAAAAGAAACATTCCTGCAAGGTGCGTTTTCCCACCTGCAGGAATGTTTCCTCTCTACACCTCCCGGTTATAAAGCTCCCTCACATACTTCCTGTTGCCGCCGATCAGCCCGATTGCAGCCGCAAAGCTGAGCGCCATAAACCCGCTGAGTACTGCGCGCTCCGACAAAATATGGCAGCACAATCGTGGAAAATGCCCCTCCCGCGAAGATGCTCACCGAAAAATACAGCGTGACCGCCAGAAGACCGCGCTCGCTCTTCAGGTAGTCGATGCCCTCCCGAAACGTCTTTTTGTACTGCGCCAGCCCAAAAGCTTCCTCCTTCCGCTTCACATAGGCCTCCTCCTTTTTGATCTGCGTCTCCATGACTGCCGCGACAAAAAGGCACACCATATTTGCCAGAAAAAGTGGCGCGATGCCAACCAAGTTATAGAGGAGCGCCGACACCAGAACCATAAACGACGTGAGACTCTGCAACGTGCTTTGAATGGAATATGCCTTCGTGTAATTCCCCTCCGAGACCAGCGTCGGGTAAAAGCTGTTGTACGCCACCTCATAGACACTGTCGATTGTGCCGAGCAGTACACACCCTACAATCAGAAAGCCGTAATGAAACTTCCCGGAAAGAATCAGCAGGGCAAAGCCTCCATGCAGCGCCGCATTCATAAAATCCAGCATATAGATCGCCCGACGCCTTGAGAACTTGTCGAGAAGCGGTCCTGCTCCTTCATTCCCCATGTTTTCCCTCACTCTGTCCATCCGCCTCTCTCCCCGTCTTCCCCTCTTTCTGGGACCGCCTTTGCCCTTGTTTCTACCTTAAAGTATCTTGGCGCCGCTGTAAACAGAATTTTTCAAGGAAATAAAATAGAATCCTCCAATTTTACTGATTCATTTATCTCGTGCCCAGTCCTTCCATCCAGCCTCGGAACTCCCCCTCATCAACCGGCAGAGGGACCTCACTCCTTTTCCATGCGGAGAGATAGGCGCCGTGAATGATCCGAAGAGAGTGAATCCCCTCCTCCAGCGAACACCACACAGATTCCTCCCCCGCAACCGCCCGCGCAAAGTTGCGGATTGTCGCCGCCTGCTGCACCCCGTTGTCACTGTCGTGAAAAACTCTTTTCCACGCCATTCCCGGAACTTTCTCAAAAGGATTGGTACAAGTTCTGGCAAACTCCCGCTCATCCTCCTCCAGACAAAAGACTCTCACCTCGCTGTCATCCAGGACAGATACTTTTCCTCTCGTCCCGCAGATTTCAAGTAGATTCGTGCCCGGGCACTCATGCGCAGAGGCGATAAAGTGCCCGCGCGCCCCGTTTGTATAAGTAAAAAGCAGTTCAGCCTCATTCTCGACCTGAATCTCTCTGCCCACCGTGGAACAGCGTGCCCAGACAGTGGAAGGCACTCCGCAAATCCACTGCATCAAGTCAAGCTGATGGGAAGCCTGCGTCATCAAAATGCCTCCTCCCTCGCCCTGCCATGTGCCACGCCAAGAACCCTTCTCATAATACGCCGCCGGGCGGTAAAGATTCGTGATAACCCAAGTTGCCCGCACCAGCTCGCCGATCCTCCCACCGTGTACCAGCTCCCGCACATAGCGAAAGGCTCTAGCGGCTCTGCGGTTATACTGTACCCCGCATACAAGCTCCCTGTGCTGATTTAATACAGCCAGTATTCCCTCCACCTCGTCCGCAAAGATTCCCACCGGTTTTTCCACCAGCACATGGAGCCCGCGCTCCAGCGCCTGCCTGGTCATAGACGGATGCTGCCCGTGCGGCGTGGCAATCAAGACTGCGTCGACCACCCCGGATTCCAAAAATGCGCTGTAATCCGTAAAAACGGCCACAGGAAGGTGATACTTTGACGCTGTCTGCCGTGCATGTTCCCCGTTTCTGCTGCAGAGCGCGGTCAGTTCCACGCCCTCCACTCTGCCGTCCGCAATCAGTGCGATATAGTTTTCCGCAATCGCCCCGATGCCTGCAATTCCCAATTTCACCATAGCGGCTCCCTATATAGAAAGAAACTTTAACAGCTCATTCTCAAAAAAGTTAATACGCTCATGTTCATACTTGGGATATACCAAATGCCTCTTAGGGCATACCGCACGGTGATAGATGGCATACTGCTCCGCAGGCGGGGCAATCCTGTCCAAAAGCCCTGTCCCAAGCAGCAGCTCCCCTTTTAACATCGGCGCAAAGTTTGCGAGATCTACATAGTCCAACTTTGGAAAAAGCCCTTCTTCCACTCCGTCGCAGCATCCTCTGAAGTCGGCGGGAAGCGGGTGCAGCGCCGCGCAGCGCATCTCGACATCGGATATCGCCGCCGCAACGATCGCCAGACCACCGCCAAACCCCTCCCCCCAGGAGACCAGATGTGCCGCATCCGTCTGTGGAAGTAAAAGCGCGGCGCGCACCAGCGCCAAGGCGTCGGTATCACACTGCTCCAACATCTGCGGGTCCGGCGCACACAGCCAGTCCATGTGCAGCGGCTCACGCTCCAGAGCCACCACCGCGTAGCCGCTTGCGACAAACCTTGTCATATGGTGCCACCCCCGCACACCGCGGTCCTGGTCGTGAAACATCAGTAGCGTCGGAAATCTTCCTTCCCCGCTTGGTCTGATATACCGTGCTTGGATCGTGCGTCCATTTTTTACGGCAATGTGCAACTCCTCGTAGACCGCCGCCGGGTTTTTAAATTGAACCGGTGTCCTCCGAATCTCCTTCGGATTACTCACGCTCCACCGCTCACTCCAAAATCGCGCAAAATCCTCAGGGCAAACACTTCTTCCCCGATATGAACAAAGCTTTTCTTTCTGCTCTAAAATTGTCACAGCTCTGCCGCCTCCTTTCCAAAAAAATCGAGAATCAAATCATCAAAATCCTGTATCTCCTCGTGGGCGTAGCCCTCAAAAAGATATCTTCGCTTCGGACCGCCCAGATTATTGTAAACCGCACACTGGGTGATGGGTGGACACACATCATCCGACAGCCCGGTCCCAAAGAGAACCGGGCACTGAATCAGATGGGCAAAATTTTTTGAATCGATGTAGCCCAGCTTGGCAAACCACTCGTCCATTCGCGACCCGTCCGGGTCAAACCAGCGGGAATAATACCGCAGGCCCTCGTAGGCAATCTGATCCACACCAAGTTCCCACACCATACGGTAGTCGCTTAAAAATGGGTAAAGAATCGCCGCCCGGTTGATCAGGTCTGTATTGAGCGCTGCACAGGCAATGCCAAGTGCTCCCCCCTGCGATGCCCCGTTGACAAAAACCCGGCTCGTATCAATCCCCGGAAGTTCCGCCACAATGCGGCAGAGAATCCGAATATTCTGATGAAGGCGGACATAATACATGTTTTCGGGCGGCCCGTCCAGCCCTGCCACAATGTGCCCCGTCACCGTGGTTCCCGCGAAGCTGCCCAAATCCTGACTCATGCCGCCCTGGCCGGGACAGTCGAGCGCGCGCAGCGCGCATCCCATGCCGGCGTACGAGCTCTGTTCCAGCCAGCTTCTGCCAGCACCCGGGTAACCGTGAAACTGGAGTACCAGCGGGACGGGGTGCTCACTGCGGGGCTTTAGATACTTCGCGTAGAGCTTCGCCCCGCCCATCCCGGTAAACCACAGGTCAAAATAGTCACAAGTTTTAAAAGCCGGTATCTCCGACTGATCGATCCTGTAATCCAGTGGAAGTTCGTCCGCCTCAGCTACCCGCGCCTTCCAAAACACATCAAAATCCTCAGGGACTGGAGTGCTCCCCAGATAATCTCCCATCTGCTCAATTTCTTTTTTTGTCACAGCCATTGTGGCACCTCCTTGGCAAAATCAGAGCTGTCGCAGATAAATTCTGCGACAGCCCCTTTTTTTCTGCAACTGCTCTATGCGATAAGACTCTCGATCGTGCGGCATTTTATTACCCGTATCGCATTTTTATAAAAAATATCCTCTTTTTCCTCCTGCACAAGATCCGCGTAATCGATGCGGCTTCTCATCATCCCGATATGGTGCAGCGGCGTGTCCGTCCCAAACAAAATCTGTTTTGATCCGACTTCTCCCACCGCCCACTCAATCAGATGCGGCAGAATACTTTTCACACTCGAAACGTCTGTGTACAGATTGCCATGACGACTTTTTAAAATCGCTCTCACCTGATGTTCGACATCTCCGTCTGCACTGTTTCCCAAATGTGACAGCAGGATATTCACCTGTGGATAGCGGTTCGCATATTCCACAAAATCTTCCGGCAGACAAAATGCTCCCCCGGTGTGCGTCTGAACTGCCGTATCAAACCCTGCTGCAAACTGGAATATCTCATCTCCATAGCGGGAGATCGGATACTGATGTGCGTCGGGATGAATCTTGATTCCCACACACTTTGACGTCTTTAGCAGCGCCTCCGCCTGCCTGTAAGTCTCCGGTATCTCCGGGTGGACGATCACCCACTGATACAGCCAGGAAAACTGCCTGGTCAACTCCGACATTTCCTGATTGGCCAGGCAGATTGTGTGTGTTCCATACGGGAAAATGCCCTCCGCCGGAGAGGCGAGCAAAGCTTTCACTCCGGCAGCCTGCATATTCTTTTCCAGCTCCGAAAAAGCCAGGGAAAAAAACTCTCTTTCTTTTTCTCTCTGGGGAAATCCGCCGGCATCGCCCACGTGGGCGTGAATATCAATCGCCGGTATCATCCGATCCCTTCCTTTCTCAAAAAGACGGCTCTAATTGTAGACAACAGAACTGCTTCTTCCCTCTTCCAGTATTGCATTTCCGCTCTCCACATAGGCGTCCAATGCCTCCTGCGGGGTCTTCACGCCGGTGAGAACTGCCTGAAGCTCCGGGAAAAGTACATTTCTAAGCTCCGTGTAGCCCGCAAGGTTTCTGGAGAAGTTAAACAGATATTTATCGTTTGCATTGTATGCCTCCAGATAAGGAAGTTCACTCTTTACCTGCTCAACAACGCTTGCGCGCACCGGGACACCGTTCTTGGATGCCAGAACCAATTCCTCGTCTGTGCACACGTAGCGGACAAAATCCTTCGCCGCCGCCATTTTTGCCTCATCGCCGGTATTCATGACCATGGCTCCTGTCACATAGGTGAAGCTGTTCGGATTCGGGTCGCCAGGAATGTTCGCCAGACGATAGTCAAACGGTTCAACCTCTCCCGTTTCCATAGAAGCTGCAAGATTGCTCAAAAGCACGCTGTTTGTAAAACTGATTGCGATCTGTTTATTCAGGAACATTGCATTACAGGTATTGGAGTCCAAACTCTCCGCGCCCGGAACTGTCAGTCCATCCTGGTACAGTCCGTTTATGTATTCCAGCGCCTTCACTCCGCTCTCCTGATTTACGATAAGCTCGTTGTTCTCTCCATAAAACTCATTGCCGTACATCCGAAGCCATGCAAGATTCCATGTGTCAGCCTGATTGTTCAAAGCCCACAGAGCCATCGGATATACATTGGAATTACTCTTCTTTAACGCTGTCAGGATCTCGCGGAATTCCTCCGGCGACCATGTCTGAATTTCATACTGTCCGCCCATTTTATCTTCCAATCCGGCTTCCTTGAACATATCCGCATTGTATACAAATGTGCCCGGCATATGGAAGAACGGATAAATGAAGATGTCCTCCTCAATCATGCAGTTATCCCAGATTCCGTCTGCAATGTCAGCTTTATCATCCTCTGTGATGATATCATTTAACGGAACAATCGCTCCTTTGTGGTAAAAACTGGACATGGTGAACGCTCCCTCAAACACAATGTCCGGCAAAGTGTTTGTCTGCTGCGCCACAGACAGATTTTCGTCGCGGGTGCTTCCGTCGATCACCTCTACCTTCACGCTGACGTTCGGGTTTACATTTTCCTGATAGCGCTTTGCCGCCTCTTTAAAGAAGCTGTCATAGTCCGCTCCATCCTCATTTCCATCGAAGACGCCCTTCCACTGTGGTGTCAGCCAGAGTGTCAGCTCCGTCGTCTCTCCCGCCACTGCAGTTCCATTTTCAGTGCCCTGCTGCACCTTCCCCTGTGATTGCTCCGTTCCGCCGCAGCCTGTCGCCAGCAATGCAGCTGCCAGGCAAAGCGCCAGCCATCTGTTCTTTCTTTTCATATTTTTTCCTCCTACAACATTATTTTTATAGTAACCGTCAGCCTTTTTCCGCCCCAAGCGTGATCCCACTCGTAAAATATCTCTGGAACAGCAGGAAAACGATAAGCATTGGAATGCAGGCAACGGTAGCACCCGCCATCTTGTAGGCAAAGTTCGGATTGATCTCCTGCATCAGGCTGGCGGTACCAACCATCAACGTCTTCATCTCCTTTGTCCTCGCAATCAGCATCTGCCACAAATAATCATTCCACACATTTACAAAATTTAAAATGAACAGCGCTCCGATGCCCGGCTTTACGATCGGCATCACAAGTCTCAAAAAAATCGAAAACTCACTCGCCCCGTCAATTTTTCCGGATTCCCGTATGGAGTCTGGAACTGCATCAAAAAATCCCTTCAACAGAAACACGCCAAAGCAGGACGCCACAGTTGGGGCAACCATGCCCATATAGGAATCGCTCCAATTGAATGCCTGAACAATCTTAAACAGCGGAACGATAAATATCTCCTTCGGGAGCATCAGGGAGCATATGAACACCAGATAAAGTACAGCGCTGCCCCTGAATTTCAATTTTGAAAAACTGTACGCCGCCAGCGAGGAGCACGCAATCACTAGGAGTGTGGAAATCAGAGATACCATAATACTGTTAAACGCCCAGCGAAATGCAGGCTGCCCCACAAAAAGCTCCTGAAAATTGTCAAAGTTAAATGTCTTCGGAAACCAATCCGGCGGCATTTTATAAATCCCTGCGGAGGTCTTAAAGGAACTGGTCACCAGCCAATAGAGTGGGAACAGATTTAAGATTGCCCCGAACGTGACGAGAATGTTAATCACAATATCCGGCAGCTCCATTTTTTTGAATCTGCTCCGCTTCCTTTTGGTCTCACTCGGCTTTTTCGCTTCACTCTGCTTTTTCATCATACCCCTCCTATTTCTGTGCCCGTTTTTTCTTTTCCTCAATTCCAGCAAGCTTTTTGGACTGTGGAAGTGTAATGGCCAGAGCGAAGACGAACATCAACACGCCGATCGCTGCAGCAGAATTTATCTTATCGTATTTAAATGCATTCCTGTACAGATAGTACATCATTGTCATGGATGCATTGTTCGGACCACCGTCCGTCAAAAGCTGGATAATGACAAAAAGTTTTAGCATCGCAATTACCTGTGTGATCGTCAGGTACATCGTTGTCGGCCGCACGAGCGGAATCACAATATGTATGGATTGCTGCACCTTTGTCGCCCCGTCAATCTTTGCCGCCTCAAGAAGCTCCGTCGATATCCCGAGCATCGACGCGATATACATTATCAGGCAGGTGCCAAGGCTGGCGATAATGGTGACAAACGCGATGATCCACAAAACCGCCTTTGGATTTCCGAGGAGATTGACATTCCCCTGTCCGGCAGTCCGCAACAGATAAGGAATCAGACCGTTCGCCGGGTTTAAGAGGAAACTCCACACCATCGCCATAACGACCGTCGATACCACGACCGGCAGATAATAGCAGGTCCGGATAAAGGAAATATACCTTCCTCCCTTGTCAAAAACAGCCAGGGAGATGATAATTCCCAAAACAATGGAAACTGCCGTCACGACAAAAACCAAAAACAGTGTGTTTAGGATACTCTTGGCAAATACCGCATCTGAAAACAGTTCTACATAATTGCCCAGTCCCACAAATGTGCTGCTGACCGCGGTATCCTTGTACAGACTGATTCGGAAGCCCTCGAAAACCGGGTAGATAGTAAATACAGCAAAAAACAAAAACTGCGGAAGAACGAACAAGTACCCTGTGATCGATTTTTTAAAGTGATTTTTTTTCATATACAATCGATCCTCCCATTTTATTTTTTCATGAGGTGTGCGCGTCTTCGTTCGCAACCTCTGTCTTGATTGTGGTTTCATTATATGTTTTTCAAAAATGATTTTCAATATGCATTGTTTACGAAAATAGTTTTCATAATTTGGACAAATAGACGAAAACTTCATGTGCAGGAAACTTTATATTGTAAAAAATATCCTATAAGGTTAGAATGTAGGCAAACACAAACTATATCTTAAAGAAAATGGTGATTTCACAATGAATGCAGATAATATTTTTGACCGCGTGATCGAGACTTACCACTCCCTGCCCCAATCCGAGGCAAAAGTGGCCGATTACATCCTAAAACGAAGCCCCGATCTTCCATATATCATGATTTCTGAGCTGGCAAAAATCTGCCGTGTCGGGGATGCAACCGTCACGCGTTTCTGCCGGTCCGTCGGGTGCAGCAGTTTCAACGATTTCAAGCTCGCGGTCGCCCAGTCATTTTCTGCGCAGGAGAGCCCTGGTCCCGCCATCGGCAATGATGTGTACGGCGAAGTGCAGGCGCAGGACAGCATCGACCAAAAAAGTCAAAAGCTGTACCACATCGGTGTTAAGGCGCTGCAGCAAACGCTCGAGCTTCTGGACCCGATCTGTATTCATCAGGCTGTAGAACTTCTGACGGCCGCCAAAAATGTCTACTGCTTTGGGCAGGGAAATTCTTCTATCATGGCGATGAATGCCTGGGGGCGCTTTATCGCTGTGACGCCCAAGTTTCACTGGGTCTCCGAGCACCACATGCAGTTGTTCACCGCCTCCGCAATGGAGTCGGATGATGTTGTTCTCTACTTCTCCTTTTCCGGAGCCACGCGGGAATTGCCCGAACTTGGAAAGGTGATCCGCAGGACGGAGGGAAAGCTGATTCTGGTGACGCGCTATCCCAATTCTCCCGGCTCGGACTATGCCGATCTCCTGCTCGTGTGCGGCGCGGACGAAGCACCGAGGCAGCAGGGTTCTGTCGCCGTAAAATTTGGACAACTTTTTCTTATCGATATCCTTTATCATGAATTCTGTGCCAGAAACCCGGAGACGTCAAAACGGAACCGTGAAAAAACGCTGAATTCCACAATCCCGCTGTTACTCTAATATCCAGAACAGCAATTAAATCAAAGGAGCACCTACACAATGATATACGACAAGCTGTGCAATTTAGACCGTTACCTGGGACTCTCCAAAAATCTCGATCTGGCAACCGCCTTTTTGCAGACGGCAGACCTATCTTCACTTTCCTTCGGGCGCATTGCAATCGCAGGTGATCAGGTTTACGCCAATCATTTTACTTATGATACCGCCCCTTTTTCCGGGCAGGATCTATTTGAAGATCACAGACAGCATCTGGATCTGCATATTGTCCTCTCCGGCCGTGAAAAAATCGCCATTTCCTCCCCTGCGGATATGATCCAGACAGAAATCAGAGAGCAGGAGGACGCGATTATGTATCTGGGCACATCGGGAAATACGCTCTCCCTGGAACGGGGCGACTTTCTCCTCCTCTTTCCACAGGAGGTTCACCTGCCAAAGCTTTCGCATGGCGTCCCTTGTCAGGTCGATAAACTCGTGATCAAAATTTCCCTCCAAGGAGGATCTTGACAGTGCGCTGCCCTAGCACCCGCTCAAATATGCACTCTCCAGACACACAAAAAAGGCTGTTGCAAAATGCTATGGCACCCTGCAATTCCTGTGCAGTTTATATAAGAATTCGCCGAGATTCAATTTACACCCGAGTATTTCTTATACAAGCTACACAGAAGCTACAGATGAATCTGCATTTTGTGACAGCTTCTTTTTGACTTCTACATTTCTTTTATTTCTTTTATCTTTTTATTTTCCAGAGTTTCCACCAGCGGAATCCCACAAATCCAGCTGTTCCAGCAGCGCTTGTCGCCCCGACCACAGCTGCTGCGGCGGCCACGGGCGAGATGGGTGTGCCAGACTCTTCCGCCTCCTCCGGCGTGCCTGTCGCTCCGGAATCCGCTCCGTCACTTTCCACTACAGCCGAACTCTCCTCAGCCGCAGCATCCACAGCTGCCCCTTCCGGCTCTGTCATGGCAATTTCCGGCTCATCTGCTGGCGCCTCTGCAGGAGGCTCCTGCCCTTGATCTGTGCGGGTTTCCGCCCGCTCCGGCACTTTCGTGCCGGTGGTTTTTACCGTCTGTACAGAAG
>CAJLGN010000016.1 GCA_905206195.1 uncultured Roseburia sp. | reverse complement strand
GGATCACGCCCACGGCGATCTTTGAGCCGATTCGCCTGTGTGGAACTACCGTGTCGCGGGCGACGCTGCACAACCAGGACTTCATCGATGAGCTGGATATCGGGATCGGAGATACGATCGTGGTCTATAAATCCGGAGAGATCATTCCAAAGGTGAAGGAAGTGAAAAAGGAGAAGCGGGAGGCTGAATGGCAGCGGTTCGTGATACCGGGCGTCTGCCCTGCGTGCGGTGCGAAGACCGAGCGCGAGCGCGACACTGCCGACATCAAGTGCACCTCGCCCAACTGCCCTGCGCAGCTGGAGCGCCACATCATCAATTTTGTGGGAAGGGACGCCATGGACATCAAGGGATTTGGCGCAGTTTATATTGAAGAACTGGTTCGGATGGGGTATATTAAGGATGTCGCAGATATTTATACCTTGAAAGAACACAGGGGGACCTTGATTGAGCAGGGGATTATCGGAAAAGAAAAAAATACCGACAAGCTGCTCGCGGCGATCGAAAAATCAAAAGAGAACGATGCGTACAAGCTTTTGACTGGACTTGGAATTCCAAATGTCGGAAAAGCTGCCGCAAAGGCAATCATGAAATATTTTGGCGGGATGGAGGCGCTGCAGGATGCCTCCGTCGATGAACTGACGGCGGTCAATGATATTGGCGAGATCAGCGCGGAGTGCATTCGAAGCTTTTTTGCGGATGAGACAAACCGAGCCGTCGTCGGGCGTCTTCGTGAGATGGGAGTCAATATGAGCGCTGCCAAAAGCGAGACAATCGTCTCGGCGATCAGCGGCAAGACGATTGTCGTGACCGGGACACTGCCGACACTTGGGCGCAAGGAGGCGCAGGAGTTGATCGAGCGGTACGGCGGCAAGGCGTCCGGCTCCGTTTCCAAGAAAACCGATTATCTGCTGGCTGGGGAGAGCGCGGGGAGTAAGCTCGTCAAAGCGCAGGAGTTAGGGATTCCAGTCCTCACGGAAAAAGAATTGTATGCCATGCTTGAAAAGGGGAATTAGACATGCCGATTAAAACACAGAGTGATCTGCCCGCGAAGGAGATACTGGAAAAAGAAAATATATTCGTCATGGACGAGCGGCGGGCGATGCAGCAGGATATCCGGCCGATTGAGATCGGAATTCTCAATCTGATGCCGCTGAAGGAGGAGACGGAACTACAGCTCTTGCGCTCTCTCTCAAACACGCCGTTGCAGGTGGACGTCACATTCATCACGGTGTCGACCCACGAGTCCAAGAACACTTCCATGAGCCATCTGAACAAGTTCTACGAGACTTTTGACGATGTGAAGAAGCGATATTTTGACGGACTCATCATCACGGGCGCACCGCTGGAGCAGATGGAGTACGAAGATGTGGACTACTGGGGAGAATTGTGCGAGATCTTTGCGTGGACGGGGACGCATGTGACCTCGACCTTGCATCTGTGCTGGGGGGCGCAGGCGGGGCTCTACTGGCATTACGGGCTGAAAAAGCAGATGCTTCCCAGGAAGATGTTTGGCGTGTACGAGCATCGGGTGGACAATCGCAAGGTACCGCTCGTGCGCGGATTTGACGACTATTTTATGGCGCCGCACTCGCGCCATACCGAGGTGCGCGCGGAGGATATACGTGCGGTGAAAGAGTTAACGATTCTGGCCGAGTCCAAGGAGGCTGGTGTATTTCTCGCGATCGCGGACGAGGGGAGACGTATTTTCGTGATGGGTCATCCCGAGTACGACAGGATCACACTGGATCGGGAGTACAAGAGAGATAAGGAAAAGAAGCTTCCAATCGAAACACCAGCCAATTATTACCCGGGCGATGACGATGCGAGAAAGCCGAGGATGCAGTGGCGCTCGCACGGGAACATTCTCTACAGCAATTGGCTGAATTATTACGTGTATCAGCAGACGCCGTACGAGTTTATTCACACGGAGGAGATCGTGGGAAAGTAAATCCAACATTTTTTTGAGAGCAGGGCTTGGGAGGGCATCTTTTGAGATCGGAAATATAAATTAATACTTTTTTTGGTTTCCAAAATGAGAATAGTCTGTTATAATAAATGCATAATATCACTTAGGAGGCAATAAGCAATGGGTGAGGATCGCAAAACATTTAAAATAAAGGACGGTAATTTAGGAGAAGTGAAGATTGCAGATGAAGTGGTTGCCATCATCGCAGGACTTGCCGCTACCGAGGTCGACGGAGTGGGTTCCATGGCTGGCAATATCACAAATGAACTGGTGGGCAAACTGGGTATGAAGAACCTTTCCAAGGGCATCCGCGTGGAAGTGCTCGACGGGACGGTCAATGTGGACGTCGCACTGAATATCTCTTACGGTTATTCGATTCCGGAGGTGTCCGCGAAGGTGCAGGATCGGGTTAAGAATGCGATTGAGAACATGACCGGACTGGCAGTATCTATCGTGAATATTCGTATCGCAAGCGTGGACATGGGTAGCAGTAGATAGTATTTTTTTACGATGAATATTGTGAAGGGTGTCCCTGTGACATCCTTTTTCCTTTTTATAGAGGCGGACAAGAAGACCCAAGGAGGATGACCGATGACTAGAAGAGAATTGCGGGAGCAGGTGTTTAAGATGCTGTTCGGTGTGGAGTTTCACGGCGTGGAGGAACTGCCGGGGCAGATGGCGGTATACGGGGAGACGGAGGGGGTGTGGGATGCCGAGGACGGCGCCTACATCACGAAAAAATGCGGGGATATCGTTGCGCGCCTGGAGGAGATTGACGCCTCCATCAACGAGGTTTCAGAGGGGTGGAAAACCGGGAGAATGGGAAAAGTAGATCTCACATTGATCCGGCTTGGCGCCTATGAGATGAAGTGCGAGGACGACATTCCAGGGGGAGTTGCAATCAATGAGGCAGTGGAGCTGGCGAAGAAGTACGGTACAGAGGAATCGCCGGCATTTGTGAATGGAGTGTTGGCAAAGCTGGTATGATGAAAAATGTTTATTCAGTGGGACAAGTGAATACATATATCAAAAATATGTTCGCACAGGATTTCATGCTGAACCGCATCAGTATCAAGGGAGAGGTGTCCAACTGCAAATATCACACATCGGGGCATATTTACTTTACGCTGAAGGATGCGGTGGGAACAATTGGCGCGGTCATGTTCGCCGGAAACCGCAGAGGACTTAAGTTTCAGATGAAGGAAGGCGACAAGGTGGTCGTGACGGGTTCCGTGGAGGTGTACGAGCGGGACGGAAAGTATCAGATGTACGCCAGAGAGATTGAGCTTGACGGTGCGGGGAATCTGTATCTGCAATTCGAGGCTTTAAAAAGGGAGCTTTCGGAGATGGGGATGTTTGCCGCGGAGTATAAGAAGCCGATCCCGCGCTATGCGATGCGCATCGGTGTGGTGACAGCGCCGACCGGCGCGGCAGTGCAGGACATCCGCAATATCGCAGCGAGAAGGAATCCCTATGTGCAGCTCGTCCTCTATCCTGCACTGGTGCAGGGGGAGGGAGCCATCCCAAGCATCGTAAACGGTATTCGAGCGCTGGATCAACTGGGGGTTGATGTCATGATTGTGGGGCGCGGCGGCGGATCGATTGAGGATCTTTGGGCGTTTAATTCCAAGGAGGTTGCACGGGCGATTTTTGAGTCCGAGACCCCGGTGATCTCGGCGGTTGGGCATGAGACGGACACCACGATTGCAGATTTTGTGGCGGATTTAAGAGCGCCGACACCGTCCGCAGGGGCAGAGTTGGCAGTGTTTGACTATATGGCAGTGCAGGAACAGCTGCACGGTTTCAGGGGGCGTATGACACGGGCTGTGCGGCAGAGACTTGATGCGGCGCGGATGCAGATCGAGCATGCGCAGACAAAGTTGCGCTATTTAAGTCCTGAGAATAAGCTGCGGGAGAACCGAAGATATTTGATTGATCTCGAGGAGAAGCTGAACGCCCGAATGGAGCAGACGATCTCGGACAAGCGCCATACGCTGGCATTGCTCTCGGGACACCTCGAGGGAATGTCCCCCGCGAAAAAGCTCAGCCAGGGTTATTCCTACGTGGCGGATCAGACGGGGCGTGCAGTGACGGACGCGTCAAAGGTAGGGATCTCGGACACACTCGAGATCTATCTGTTGAGGGGTTCCCTGAAAGCGGAAGTGACGGACATTCAAGAGAAGTCCGATATAGATTGGAATGGAGAGAGCAATGAGTGAGAAGAAAGACCAGACTCCGACGTTGGAGGAGTCTTTTGCAAAGATAGAGAAGATTATAGAGCAGATGGAAGGGGCGGATGTGTCGTTGGATGAATCCTTCCGGCTGTACCAGCAGGGGATCTCTCAGCTAAAAGCCTGCAATGGGATGCTCGATCAGGTGGAAAAGAAGATGCAGATATTAAATGCAGAGGGTGCGCTGGAGGAATTGTAGAGAGGGAGCGGGTGTTATGGATATCAAAGCGGAGATTGCGCGTCGGACGGCGTCGATTGAGACTGTCCTCCGTTCTTATTTGCCGGGAGAAGATGGCTATCAGAGGAGGATCATGGAGGCGATGAATTACAGTGTGCTCGCAGGCGGAAAGCGCCTGCGTCCCATGCTGATGCAGGAGACGTACCTTCTGTTCGGGGGAGAATCCAGAGTGATTGAGCCTTTTATGGCGGCGATTGAGATGATTCACACCTACTCGTTGGTGCATGATGATCTTCCGGCGATGGACAACGATGAATATCGCAGGGGGAAGAAGACGACCCACGCAGTCTACGGGGAGGCGATGGGAATCCTCGCGGGAGACGCGCTTCTAAACTACGCCTACGAGACAGCTGCGCTTGCTTTTTCAATGGAGCCGCACAATCCGGCCATCGGTCAAGCATTTGCAATTTTGGCTGGGAAAGCCGGGATTTACGGGATGGTCGGCGGGCAGACTGTGGACGTAGAGTCGGAGGGGCGGACGGACATGACGCGGGAAAAGCTCGAGTTCATCTACCAGCTAAAGACGAGCGCACTGCTTGAGGCCTCGATGGTGGTGGGAGCGGTTCTCGCCGGAGCGGGCGAGGAGGAACAGCAGATTGTCTGTGAGACGGCGGAGGCGGTCGGGCTTGCATTTCAGATTCAGGATGATATCTTGGATGTGACGAGTACGATAGAAGTGCTTGGCAAGCCGATCGGGAGCGACGAGAAGAACCACAAGAGCACCTATGTCAGCTTCGTGGGGCTTGATGCGGCGAGAGCGGATGTGGCGGCGATATCGGAGCGCGCCATTGCACACATGGATTCCCTCGCGGTGAAAAATGAATTTTTGACGGAGTTGATCCGTCATCTGATCTCGAGGGAAAATTAGAGAGACAAGAGGTATCCGAATGGTATTAGAACGCATTCAGAAAGAGAATGACATCAAGGAGCTATCCGACGGAGAACTTAAAATTTTAGCGTCGGAGATCCGAGAGTTTTTAATTGAAAAGATATCCGAGACGGGAGGGCATTTGGCGTCGAACTTAGGCGTGGTGGAACTGACGATGGCGCTTCATCTGTTCCTTGATCTGCCGAAGGATAAGCTGATCTGGGATGTGGGGCATCAGTCTTACACCCATAAGCTTTTGACCGGAAGGCGGGATGGATTTGATGCGCTGCGCAAGTACGGCGGTATGAGCGGATTTCCAAAACGCAAGGAGAGCGATTGTGACAGCTTTGATACCGGGCACAGTTCTACCTCCGTATCGGCTGGTCTCGGCTACGCGCAAGCGCGCGATATCACGGGGGTGGATTACCGGGTGGTCTCCGTCATAGGGGACGGGGCGCTGACCGGTGGTATGTCGTTTGAGGCCCTCAATAACGCAGCGCGCTTAAAATCTAATTTTATCATTGTGCTCAATGACAACAATATGTCCATATCCGAGAATGTCGGTGGGCTCTCCAGTTATCTCGCGGGTTTCCGCACGGCGGAGGCGTACCTGGATCTAAAGCTTGGAGTGATGAATTCTCTGAACAAAATTCCGGTCTATGGGGACAAGATGGTGGAGCGGATCCGGCGTACAAAGAGCGGCATCAAGCAGCTATTCATCCCAGGTATGTTTTTTGAGCAGATGGGGATTATTTATTTAGGGCCGGTGGATGGCGGCGATCTGCGGGGGATCGCAAAACTGCTGCGGGAGGCGGCCAACATCGACGGGCCGGTGCTCGTGCATGTCATGACGCACAAGGGGGCGGGGTACGCCCCGGCGGAGCGCCACCCTGCGAGATTCCATGGAACAGAGCCGTTCGACATAGAGACAGGGCTTCCGAAGAAGCCGAGAACCACAGCGAACTACACGGACGTTTTCTCGACGGTGATGCGAAAGCTCGGCGACCGGGATGAGAAGGTGGTGGCGATCACGGCTGCGATGGTCGACGGCACGGGATTAAAGCGCTTTTCCAATATGTTTCCAGATCGATTCTTCGATGTGGGAATCGCTGAGGAGCACGGGGTCACGTTTGCTGCGGGACTTGCGGCTGCGGGGTTAAAGCCGATTTTTGCGGTGTATTCTTCCTTTTTGCAGCGCGCGTATGACCAGATACTTCACGACGTCTGTATCCAGAATTTGCCGGTGGTGTTTGCGATTGATCGCGCTGGATTGGTGGGGAGTGACGGCGAGACACATCAGGGAATTTTTGATATCTCGTATTTATCCACCATACCCAACATGACGATTATGGCGCCCAAGAATAAGTGGGAGTTGTCGGATATGATAAAGTACGCGGTTGATTTTGCGACACCGATCGCGGTGAGATATCCGCGTGGGGAGGCTTACGCAGGTCTTAAGGAGTACCGCGCGCCGATCGTCTGTGGAAAGAGTGAGTGGATTTACAGGGAGTCTGAGATTGCGCTGTTCGCGCTCGGATCTATGGTAAAGACCGCGGAGGAAGTCCGGGAAAAGTTGCAGTCGATGGGATACGCGTGCAGCTTAATCAACGCCAGATTCGCAAAGCCTCTGGACGAGGGGACGCTTCGCGCGGTCACGGAACAGCACAGGCTGATTGTCACGATGGAGGAAAATGTTATAAACGGTGGTCTCGGGGAGCATGTCACGCGGTTTTACAAGGAGAGCGGCAGTGCAATTGAGGTGCTAAACATTGCAATTCCTGACGCGTATGTGGAGCACGGCAATGTGGATATCCTGCGCCGCGAGATCGGAATCGATGCGGACACGGTGGCGGAGCGCGCGGCAGCTGTGTATGCAAAAATCTGCGTGACTGTCCCTGGGAAGCTGTAGGGGGATAGTCTTACAGAGAGGACGGAAAGGGAGAGAGCGCTTGAAGGAGAGATTGGATGTTTTGCTGGTGAGCAGGGGATTCGCTCCATCCAGAGAAAAGGCAAAGGCGATGATCATGGAGGGGAACGTCTTTGTGGAGAATGAGCGGGAGGACAAGGCGGGCACAACTTTTGATGTGGAGGCGGCGATTGAAATTCGTGGAAACACCCTAAAATATGTGAGTCGCGGTGGGCTAAAGCTCGAGAAGGCCATGACGCACTTTGGCATCGCGTTGGATGGGAAGATCTGCATGGACATCGGAGCCTCCACCGGAGGCTTTACGGACTGCATGCTGCAGAGCGGTGCAAAGAAAGTGTATGCGGTGGATGTCGGTTATGGTCAATTCGCGTGGAAGTTAAGACAGGATCCGCGGGTTGTCTGTATGGAAAAGACGAATATCCGCTATGTGACGCCTGAAAACATTGGCGATGCACTCGATTTTGCGTCGGTGGATGTATCATTTATTTCGCTGACCAAGGTTTTAGGGCCGGCGCGGGAGCTTCTTCGCGACGGCGGGGAGATGGTGTGCCTGATCAAGCCGCAGTTTGAGGCGGGGCGTGAGAAAGTAGGGAAAAAGGGCGTTGTGCGCGATCTGGCAGTGCACGAGGAGGTCATAGCAAAGGTCGTAGATTTCGCAGTGGAGCAGAGATTTTTTGTGAGAGATCTGGAATATTCCCCGATTAAGGGACCGGAGGGAAATATTGAGTACCTTGTGTACATCAAAAAGGCGGACACCGGCGGATGCGATGAGAGTGTTGACATCCGTGCAGTTGTGGAGGCAGCGCACGGCGAGCTTGATTAGGAGCGGAATACATGAGACATTTTTTGATTATCACAAATACCTACAAAGATGAGGGGAATCGTCTCACAGATATGCTTGTAGAGGATATAGACAAAAAAGGTGGCGTCTGTGAGACGTTTCTCGGAAAGGGGGAGACGGCGGCGGACGCGGCTCCTGGAATTGAGGAGCTCGCCAAGGGCACCGAGTGCGTGCTCGTCCTCGGCGGCGACGGCACTCTCATACGGGCGGCTGCCCGGCTGGTGGACAGCGGACTGCCTCTGATCGGGGTGAATCTTGGGACAATCGGCTATCTGTGTGAGCTGGAGGAGAGCAGCGTGTTTCCGGCGATCGACCGGCTGATGGCGGATGATTACCTCATTGAGAAGCGCATGATGCTCTGCGGACGCGGCGTGAAATCCGGGGAGGATGTGGCTGCGCGAATTGCGCTGAATGATATCGTGATTCATCGGATTGGAGCGCTGTCTGTTGTGAGCCTGAATGTCTATGTCAATGGGGATTACCTAAATACGTTCCAGGGTGACGGCATCATCTTCTCGACGCCGACTGGATCCACGGGATATAATATGTCTGCGGGTGGGCCGATCGTGGACCCGAAGGCGCAGATGATACTGATCACGCCGATCAACTCCCACAACCTCAATGCGAGGTGCATCGTCATCGGTTCTGAGGATGAGGTTATGGTTGAACTTGGAAAGCGGCGTTTTCAGACGGACGAGACGGTGCAGGTGAGCTTTGACGGGGACAGCGCGGTGAAACTTGAGGTGGGGGATCATTTCGTGATTGGGAAGGCCAGGGATACCGCGCGCATCTGCAAGCTTAGCAATAAGAGCTTTCTGGAGAATCTGAGCAAGAAGATGCAGGCCTACACCTAGGAATGTGCGGTGGAGATGGAGGACAGTATGAAGACAAAACGGCAGGCAAAAGTGCTGGAGCTGATTAAGAAAAATGATATCGAGACGCAGGAGGAGTTATCCGATTATCTGGAGCGGGAGGGGTATCAGGTGACGCAGGCGACTGTCTCAAGAGATATCCGGGAGCTAAAGCTCACCAAGGTTCCGATGAGCAACGGCAGGCAGAAGTATGTCGCGCTCATAGAGACAGATGAGGATTTGTCGGAGAAGTACGTGCGGGTTTTCCGCGACGGTTTTGTGTCTATGGATATGGCGCAGAACATTCTTGTCATAAAGACCGTTTCTGGGATGGCAATGGCGCTGGCAGCTGCGCTGGATGCAATGCAGCTGCACGAGATCGTCGGGAGCATTGCCGGCGATGATACCATTATGTGTGCGATCAGAAGTGCCGAGGACACACTCACTGTCATGGAGCGCTTGCGCAAAATTGTGGAGGAATAAAATTTTAGATTGATATTTGAGGGGCTGTCGTAAAAGGCAAATTTCATCTTCAGTCTTTGTTTTTATAAGAAGTGCCCGGGCATAAATGGAACCTCGGTTAATGCTTATGGGAACGGCACAGAAATTGTGGGTTGACACAGCATTTTGTGCGGTTTTCTTTTTGATTGGACTGATTTGAGAATCACTTGGGAGGAAACAAATCGAAATGGCGGCTTCAAAAACATGGTAGGCTGTGGTACAATGCTAGAAGACACGAGAATTGTCGATTTCTTAATCTTGGGAGAGTAGAAGGAGATTCTATGTTACAAAGTCTACATGTAAAAAATCTGGCGCTGATTGATGAGGCTGAGGTGGATTTCACAGAGGGGCTTAACATCCTCTCGGGTGAGACGGGAGCCGGGAAATCGATCCTGATCGGTTCTATTAATTTGGCGTTGGGGCAGAAGGTACAAAAGGAGCTGCTGCGGGAGAATGCGGCGGATGGGGAGCTGGAGACTGCTCTGGTGGAGCTGATTTTCCGCATCACAGATGAGTGGCAGAGAGAGCAGCTGGCGGCGCTTGACGTGTACCCGGAGGACGATGAGGTCATCCTAAGCCGCCGCATTGTAAATGGGCGGGGAGCCGCAAAGGTGAACGCGCAGAGCGTTCCGGCATCCCGGGTCAAGGAGATCGCCGCAGTGTTGATCGATATTCATGGACAGCATGAGCATCAGTCGCTGCTTTCCAAAAGAAAGCATCTGGATATACTGGATAAATATGCGGGGGAGGAACTCGCTGAGGTAAAGCGGAAGCTCTCGGAGGCGTACCGCAAATACCGAAGATTTGCGGAGGAGCTTGCGGCTGCGGATGTCGATGTGGAGGAGCGCCTGCGGGAGCTCTCATTTCTGGAGTATGAGGTAAAAGAAATCGAGGAGGCCGCTCTGCGTGAAGGTGAGGATGAAAGACTGGAGGCAGATTTTCGCAAGTATAGCAACGGCCGGAGGATTGTGGAGGCGGTGAATGCAGCCTATGGCAGCACTGGCGGTGGGGTGGACTGCGCGTCCGACCTGACGGGGAGAGCATTGCGTGAGCTCGCTGGTGTCTCCTCCTATGACGGGAAATTGGAGGAGATGGAGCAGCAATTGCTAGAGATAGACAATCTGCTGAACGATTTTAACCGGGAGATTGCAGACTATATGGATGATATGGACTTCGATGACGAGATATTTTGCGAAGTGGAGCAGCGACTCGACCAGGTGAATCATCTGAAGTCAAAGTACGGAAATACGATTTCAAATGTACTTGCCGCCTTGGAGGAAAAACGCGAGCGGTTGATGCAGTTAAAGGATTTTGACAGTTACCTGGAGGCGCTGCAAGACAATGTAAAGGCGGCGAAGCGGGAGTTGGAGAAACACTGTAAGGCGGCGTCAAAAATCCGACAAAACTATGCGCGCGCATTGACGGCAGCTGTGACCGAGGCACTGCGGGATTTGAATTTTTTGGATGTGCGGTTTGAGATGGAATTTTCGCGCGCCAGCGATTATACGGCAAACGGATTTGACGATGGCGAATTTGTTATTTCCACGCACCCCGGAGAGCCTCTAAAGCCACTGGGCAAGGTGGTCTCCGGTGGG
>CAJLGN010000015.1 GCA_905206195.1 uncultured Roseburia sp. | reverse complement strand
GGTGCCCTCAAGCGGAAGATAAGAAGACCACGGGAGTGACGAGCGCCCGGCGGCGCGTGGACCCTTGCGCCGGGGCTATTCCGCAACGACAACTTTGTTTCGCCCCTTTAGCTTTGTCTGATAAAGAGCGCCGTCAGCAGCGGAGAACAGGCTTTCATAGTCGCAGAGCTCCGTCGAGGAGAAGGCGACACCAATGCTTGCCTGCGTCGTGATCGTAATGTTGCGCTCCGAGGTTTGCCGGAAAATCTCCTGCCGCAGAATCTCGCTCTGGAGGATGAGCGAGGAGGGATCGGTGACATCGCTTATGTACACCAGAAACTCATCTCCGCCCACGCGCCCACAGAGCGCACTGCCCTTAAAATAATTCTGGATGATGGAAGCAGTCTGGCAGATGAGGGAGTCGCCCGTCAGATGCCCGATCGTATCGTTGATCTGCTTGAAATGGTCAAGGTCGATCAAAATCACTGCAGACTGTCTTGTGCCGGAGATCTTGGTGAGGTCTTCCTCCACGAGAAATTGGATGGTGTGCTTATTTAAAAGCCCGGTCATCTGATCGATACGGCTTTTTTCACGGTACATCTCGGAAGCATTTTTCGTCTGGCGCAGCCGTTCGATGTACGCGAGACTGTATCGCTTGGCACACTGTTGTTCCTGTATGTAGGCGGGATGCAGGGAAATGAAGTCGCTGCACGAGGTCAGGTACTCTGCCTCGGCAGAAAAATATTGATTGTGCAGGACGCGGCACTTTAAATAGAAGTAGCGCGGGAACACGAGCGGCAGATCCCGGATGCATTCTTCCGTGTGGTCTAATATGGCCAGGCACTCCGACTGCATGCGCTGTTCCAGGAAAAAAGAACACACGTCGAAGTAAAAATAGGAGCAGGCCATAAATGTGATGGAATCCGTGGCTGTAAGGAGCAGGAGCGCAAGACTTTTTTTCACTAATTCAGACGCTCCGCTGTGGCGAAATACGCGGATTTTTAGATCGAGGACGGCGGCTCCGCAGGAGGGCTGCCCGTTCTGCTCGGGGACTTCCATTCCACAGACGATCTGTGCCGCCTCCTCAAAGCGACCGAGCTTGCAGCAGACAATGCCGCGGCAAGCTTCGCAGAATAACCTGAAATTGTTGGGACCGCCCTTAAGCTCCGCTGTGAGGGAAAGCGCCTGCTCATAGTAAGTCAAGGCCGTGTCAAAGATCTTCAGCTGCTGGTAGAAAAGCCCAAGGTTGGCACAGGAGATCGCGGCCTCGCTGGAAAGCACAAGCTCCACGCTCATAGACTTTGCCTGCAGCAGGTGGCTGACTGCAATACTCTCCTGCCCAAGCAAAGCATAGATGCTGCCCATCACATTGTAGGAGAGCGCTTCGATGTGCTTTAGAGAAGCGCTTTTGGGGGCCTGAATGCAGCGGGAGAGATGTTTGAGGGCCCGCGTGAAATCGCCGATTCGGAAGAAGTATTCCCCCTGAAAAAAGAGGAGGAGGGAAAGTTCGTCGGGATTGTTTTGATCGATGTGCCGGGCGAATACCTGATAAAGCCTCGGCGTATCTTCCGAAATAGGAAGAAAACGCTGTTTTTCCATCTGTGAAATCAAGTCCGCTGTTTCTTCTGTCATAGTCATCCCCACCTTTGTCATGTTAGCACCATTATAGAATGAATGGAGGGACAAGGCAAGAATCCACACTCATTTTTTGCAAAAAATTTGTGAAAATTCCCCAAACAGATTTGAAAATAAAACATTCTTTTGCATTTTTGCACAAGTATATTTATGCAATTATGAACAAATAAAAAAGTAAATATCGATAGGTTTGATATTTTGTCAAAAATGGGTGAAAGAATCGTCAGATTTCCTGTGAAATGGAGGATTTTCCATGCTTTTTAAAATTTGACAAACAAAAAGAACTGTGAAATAATTGCGCAAACAAAAAAGTGTTTGCATTTTTGTCTTATTTTTTTAGAAAGGGATGAGCAGAATGATTGAGAGAAAAATCAGATTATCTGACACGGAGGAAGTCAAGGATTTTGTGAGAGCTGCCGGAAAATGTGATTTTGATATTGACGTCTTTTATAGTAGAGCTGTCATCGATGCAAAGTCTTTGCTTGGAATGTTATATCTTGGACTTAGCAAGGATCTGACTGTAAAATATGGTCAGACGGATGCCAATTTCGAGAATGCCATTCGAAAATACGCAGTCTGTTAGCGGCAGTGCAGGAAAAAGAGAACCGTCCAAAAGATTCTTTCCGAAGAGTTTTTTAGATGGTTCTTTTTTCGTCTCGGGGGATGTGATACAATGCTCCTATGAGTAATCAGATCGTAAAGAAGGAAAAGGGAATCATTAAAATATCAGTTCGCAATCTGGTGGAATTTATCCTGCGGGAGGGGGACATCGACAACCGGCAGGGCAGAGGAGTGCCACAGGATGCGATGCGTGCCGGAAGCCGGATGCACCGGAAGATCCAAAAGGAGATGGGGGCCAATTATCACGCGGAGGTGCCGCTTCGTATCGCCATCGAGGAGGAGGGCTATCAGCTGGTGGTGGAGGGGAGAGCCGACGGAGTTTTGATTGAGAGCGCCGTAGAGGGCGCGTTCACCTTCGCGGACAATTACAATCACATTGAGCTTGGGCGGGACGTGCACGTGACGATCGATGAGATTAAGGGCATTTACCGCAAGCTGGAGCTTTTGGAGGCGCCGGTCGGAGTGCACCGGGCGCAGGCGATGTGCTACGCTTATATCTACGCCGCACAGCATGATTTGGAATCGATCCATGTGCAGCTGACGTACTGCAATCTGGATACAGAGGAATCGGGGAGCATGCTCCCGCATTTAAAGCGTTTTCGGGAGACGTTTTCTTTTGCGGAGCTGTCGGACTGGTTTGCACAGTTGATCGGCGCGTATAAAAAATGGGCGGATTTCCAGTTTGCATGGAGGGATTTGAGGCAGGCTTCCATCAAAAAGCTGGAGTTCCCACATGAGTACCGCAGGGGGCAAAAGGAGCTTGCGGCTGGAGTTTACCGCACGATAAACCGCAGGAAAAATCTGTTCATTCAGGCGCCCACAGGAGTCGGAAAGACGATCTCCACAGTGTTCCCGGCAGTTAAGGCGGTCGGGGAGGAGCTTGGAGAGAAGATTTTTTATCTGACGGCGAAGACGATCACCGGGACGGTGGCAAGGGAGGCATTTGAGCTGCTGCGGAGAAGGGGATATCAGGGAAAAGTCATTCAGATTACGGCGAAGGAGAAGCTCTGCAAATGTGAGGAGATGGAGTGCGATCCCGTACACTGTCCCTGTGCAAAGGGCCATTACGACAGAGTCAACGACGCGGTTTACGATCTGCTGCAAAAGGAGGATGTGTTCACAAGGGAAGTCCTTTTGGAACAGTCTGAGGCGTACCGGGTCTGCCCGTTTGAGATGTGTCTGGATGTGGCGACCTGGGCGGATGCGATCATCTGCGATTACAATTATGTGTTTGATCCGAATGTCTATCTGAAGCGGTTTTTTGCGGAGGGGACGCGGGGAGATTATATTTTTTTGGTGGACGAGGCCCACAACCTGGTGGAGCGGAGTAGGGAGATGTACAGTGCATCGCTGTATAAGGAGGATTTTCTTACTGTTAAGAAGTTGATCAAACAGTGTCAGAAGAGTTCGGCGGGCGAGCGAAAGGCACAGCTGCTCGCGGGAAAGGTCGCTGTGGATCTGGAGAAGTGCAACCGGATTTTGTTAGATTATAAGCGGGCGTGCGAGAAATATGCCGTCTATGATAATATTGGAAATCTTGTTCTGAGCCTGGTGAGGCTGGCGGGGAATCTGGATGAATTTTTGCAGAAAGCCGGGGAATTTGCCGAGCACAGAGCCGTGAGCGAATTTTATCTGAATCTGCGGGATTTCAGGAACGTTTATGAGCTTGTGGATGAAAGCTATGTCATTTACTCGGAGCATGAGGAGGACGGGCGCTTTAAGCTGAAGCTCTACTGTGTGGATCCCTCCAGGAATCTACAGGAGCGGATCGATCGGGGAAATGCGACGATCTTCTTTTCGGCAACCCTTTTGCCGATCCAGTACTAAAAGAGTATGCTCACCACAAAGAAGGAAGAGTATGCGGAATATGCGGAGGCAGCGTATTCAGAGGACGTGCCGCTGGTGCTCGTCGGCAGCGATGTGAGCAGTCGCTACACCAGGCGAAACCAGGTGGAATTTGAGCGGATTGCGACGTATATTCTTAAAACTGCGCGCTCCCGGCGGGGGAACTATATGGTATTTTTCCCTTCCTATAAGATGATGCGGCAGGTGTACGAGGTGTTCTGCGAGCAGGATGGAGTCTTGCCGGGGCAGGGAACGAATGGAGGACATGCGGACGGGGAGGGAACCGCTGGGCGGGGGTGTTCCGGCGTGTCAAACGTTGCGTGCATCATCCAGCAACCGGGGATGCGGGAGGAGGAGCGTGAGGTGTTTTTGCAGACATTTTCACGGGAGACATCGGCGGTAAGAGGCGGCTCTCTGGTCGCGTTCTGTGTGCTCGGAGGAATTTTTGGGGAGGGTATCGACCTAAAGAATGAGCAGTTGATCGGCGCCATCATTGTAGGAACGGGGCTGCCGCAGATCGGGAACGAGCGGGAAATTCTCATGGATTATTACGAGAGGCGCTCTGGGGACGGATTTGATTACGCCTACCGGTACCCGGGGATGAATAAGGTTTTACAGGCGGCGGGGCGCGTCATCCGCACTGCATCAGATGTGGGTGTCATCGAGCTTTTGGACGAGCGGTTTTTACAGAGTGATTATCGGAGAATGTTCCCGCGGGAGTGGGAGACATACACGGTGTGCAGCGCCGGGACAGTGGATGGATATCTGCAGGAATTTTGGGAATCGGAGACGTGCGGGAAATAGTGTTGCGGACCGCGGTGAAAAAATATAATGCAAATAAAAATTTTTATATTGACAAACCATAGGATTGGTACTACTATAATTCATATCATATAACTATGATATGAAATTGAGCAGATAGATAAGGGGCAAGGCAATGAAGAAAAAAATCATATATATGGACAATGCTGCGACGACACCGGTAAGGCCGGAGGTGTTGGAGGCGATGCTTCCGTATTTTACAGAAAAGTTTGGAAATCCGTCGAGTGTGTACAGCATCTCGGCAGAGAATAAAAAGGCGATCACCGATGCGCGGGAATTCATCGCAAAGAGCATCAACACCACGCCGGAGAATATCTACTTTACTGCGGGCGGCTCGGAATCGGACAACTGGGCGCTGAAGGCAGCCGTTGAGGCGTACGCGTCGAAGGGCAAGCACATTATCACGACGAAGATTGAGCATCATGCCATCCTGCACACCTGCGAGTACCTGGAGAAGAAGGGGATTGAGGTGACGTACCTGGATGTGGATGAGAACGGTTTTGTCAACCCGGAAGATCTTAAGCGGGCGATCCGCCCGGATACGATCCTCATCTCCATCATGTTTGCGAACAATGAGATCGGAACGATTGAGCCGATCACAGAGCTCGGAAAGATTGCGAAGGATCACGGCGTGCTGTTTCACACGGACGCGGTGCAGGCCTACACGCAGATACCGATCGATGTGGAGGCGATGAACATCGATTTGTTGAGCGCCAGCGGGCACAAGATCAACGGGCCAAAGGGCATCGGTTTCCTCTATATCCGAAAAGGCGTGAAGATTCGCTCCTTCGTACATGGAGGAGGACAGGAGCGCAGCAGGAGAGCGGGGACGGAGAATGTCACGGGCATCATCGGTCTGGCAAAAGCGGCTGAGATCGCAATCGGAAATATGCAGGAGCGCACTGCCGGTGAGCGCAAAGTGCGCGATCATCTGATCGCCCGCATCGAGAAGGAGATTCCGTACGCGAAGTTAAACGGTGACAGGACAGAGCGCCTGCCGAACAATGTCAATTTCAGTTTCCTTTTCATCGAGGGGGAGTCCATGCTGATTCTTCTGGATTCCAAGGGAATCTGCGCATCCAGCGGTTCCGCGTGCACCTCGGGATCCCTGGATCCGTCTCATGTGCTCCTGGGAATCGGTCTGCCGCACGAGGAGGCACACGGCTCACTGCGCCTGACCATCAGTGATGAGACGACGTTGGAGGATGCGGATTTTGTGGTGGATGCGTTAAAAGAGATTGTGCCGCATCTGCGCAGGATGTCCCCACTCTACGAGGATTTTGTGCGCAAGCAGGCTTAGGATATGAGAGGACAGCAGTTTGCTGCAAAGAAAAATAACGGAATATTTCTATAGAAAGAGAGAGTGGAGATATGTATACAGAAAAAGTAATGGATCATTTTCAGAATCCGAGAAATGTGGGAGAAATTGAGGGGGCAAGCGGTGTCGGAACCGTCGGCAATGTAAAGTGTGGTGATATCATGAGGATGTACCTCGACATTGATGAGAACCAGGTCATCCGCGAGTGCAAGTTTAAGACATTTGGCTGCGGTGCTGCTGTGGCTACGAGCAGCATGGCCACCGAGCTGGTGAAGGGCAAGACCATTTACGAGGCGCTTAAGATTACGAACAAGGCGGTTATGGAGGCGCTGGACGGACTTCCGCCTTTGAAGGTACACTGTTCCCTTCTTGCTGAGGAGGCCATTCACTCAGCGCTCTGGGATTATGCTGAGAAGAACGGAATTACGATTGAGGGGCTTGAGAAGCCGAAGAACGATATCAGCGAAGAGGAAGAAGAGGAAGATTATTAAAGATGGAAGACATCATGCGGGCAGGCTACGACAGGCTGCGGGACTATCTCTTTGACATGATTTTGGAGGAGCAGCTAAAGCTGGGGTATGAGCGGGAAATGATTCGTTTTTATTCCCCCGCTGCCTCGGTGAGCAATATCCTTGCGTGCGGGCACAGGAGCGGCGAGGAGATCGCAGAGCGTTTATCTGCTTTTGGAGATTATGTGGAGTGCACACTCGGAGCTGTGGATATCAGCCTGTGCAGCGGAGATCGCATCTGTTTTTTGATTCCGGCGGATGGAGCGCGGTACGTGCACGAGCATTGTGAGGCACACCCTTTTTTGGTGGATCTGATTCAATGCTTTGCCGGATGCGGTGTCACCCGCCAGAAAGTGCTCGGTGTGTTTGGGAAATGGTCTGAGAATGTGCGGTGCATACATATCGGGAGCGATGAGTTCGACGATGTCTTGTATTTTGAGGATGGACGACCTGATGCATACCGCTATTGTGTGAAGTTTGATGATGGGCACGCTTTCTACCATCGCTTTTTGAAGGAGGACTTCGAGGAGTTTCTAGGAGAAGAAAAATAGGACGTCACCCGTTCGGGAAGGAGTATGTGTACGAGTGAAGATAACGACAAAGGGAAGATATGCGATACATATTCTCTATGACATAGCAATCAACGGGAAAGAGCATCCAGTGTCGGTGAAGGAGATGGCAACCAGACAGGATATTTCTGTGAAATACACCGAGCAGATTATCTCCATTCTGAACAAAGCGGGCTACGTCAGCAGCAGCCGTGGATTTCAGGGAGGATATCGGCTGACAAAGCCGCTGCAGGAGTATGTGATCGGGGATGTACTTCGCCTGACGGAAGGTTCGCTCGCCCCGGTGGAGTGTCTGGCGGCCGATAAAAATCCTTGCCCGAAACACGAAAAATGTGCGACGATCCTTCTCTGGGAGAAGGTGGATCAGTCAATTCGGGATGTGGTAGACCACGTCACATTGGCAGATCTCGTGGAGTGGCAGAAGTAGTAACAGATAAGAAAGGCCAATATTCAAAAGGTGAATTGGAAGTTAGGGAGAACCTGCGCCGTGTTGCCTGGGCTCATTGGTATTCTCATCGTGGATGGGAAGATGAGAGCCCAGGTAGCACGGCGCTTTTTGGAGTGTTTACTTGACGATTCCCGCTCCGTTCACGTATAATGTCCACGTAAGCAATGACCAGTACGAGGGACGTGAAGAAAGCAATATCCGCTTACGTGGGAGATATTTCTTTCTTTGTGGGTCGGCGGGGCAGATGCCTGCGAAATAAGGAGGCCGGAGGAAAACATGGCAATCGATCAGAGTAAAATTAGGAATTTTTGTATTATCGCACATATTGATCACGGCAAGTCAACGCTTGCCGATCGCATTATAGAGAGCACAGGGACGCTGACCAGCCGGGAAATGCAGGCGCAGGTTCTGGATAACATGGATCTTGAGCGGGAGCGCGGCATCACGATTAAGTCCCAGGCAGTCCGAATCATCTACAAGGCGAAAGACGGGGAGGAGTATATCTTCAACTTGATTGACACGCCGGGCCACGTGGACTTTAATTACGAGGTGTCCAGAAGTCTTGCGGCATGTGACGGGGCAATCCTCGTCGTGGACGCGGCGCAGGGTGTGGAGGCACAGACGTTGGCGAATGTCTATCTCGCACTCGACCACGATCTCGATGTGATGCCGGTCATCAATAAAATTGACCTTCCCAGCGCACAGCCGGATGAGGTGATCAAGGAGATCGAGGATGTCATCGGTATTGAGGCCCAAGACGCGCCGCGCATTTCCGCAAAGACAGGTCTGAATATCGAGGAGGTATTGGAGCAGATCGTGGAGAAAATACCGGCTCCATCCGGGGATTCGGGGGCGCCTCTGCAGGCGCTGATCTTCGATGCGCTCTACGATTCCTACAAGGGAGTCATCGTGTTCTGCCGCGTCAAGGAGGGCAAGGTAAAGGTCGGAGATGTCATTAAGATGATGGCGACCAGGGCGCAGTCCGAGGTGACGGAGGTTGGTTATTTTGGCGCCGGGCAGTTTATTCCGTGCCAGGAGTTGTCGGCTGGTATGGTGGGCTATCTCTGTGCGAGTATTAAGAATGTGCGAGACACCCGCGTGGGCGACACGGTGACGACTCTGACCCGCCCGTGTGGGGAGCCGCTTCCGGGATACAAAAAAGTCAATCCGATGGTCTATTGCGGGATGTATCCGGCGGACAGTGCAAAATATCCGGATCTGCGCGATGCGCTCGAAAGGTTGCAGATCAATGATGCGTCCTTACAGTATGAGCCGGAGACCTCTCTGGCGCTCGGATTTGGTTTCCGCTGTGGCTTTCTTGGTCTTTTGCATCTGGAGATTATTCAGGAGCGCTTGGAGCGCGAATTCAGCCTTGATCTCGTCACAACGGCGCCGGGTGTTACTTATAAAGTGTACAAGACAAACGGCGAGGTCATCGAGTTGACGAACCCGTCGAATCTGCCGGATCCGTCGGAGATTGAGTACATGGAGGAGCCGGTGGTGTCCGCGGAGATCATGGTGACGAGCGATTATGTGGGGGCGATCATGACGCTGTGCCAGGAGCGCCGCGGCACGTATATCAGTATGGAGTATCTCGAGGAGACGCGGGCGCTCATCAAGTACGATCTGCCGCTAAATGAAATCATTTACGATTTTTTTGACGCGCTAAAGTCAAGGTCCAGAGGTTATGCGTCCTTTGACTATGAGCTGAAGGGCTACGAGCGCTCGGAGCTTGTGAAGCTGGATATTTTAATCAATAAGGATCAGGTGGACGCGCTTTCTTTCATCGTGTTTAAAGACAGTGCCTACGACAGAGGTAGAAGGATGTGCGAGCGGCTGAAGGAGGAGATTCCGCGGCACTTGTTCGAAATTCCTATCCAGGCGGCAGTCGGCGGAAAAGTCATCGCCAGAGAGACGGTGAAGGCGATGCGCAAGGATGTGCTTGCAAAGTGTTACGGCGGTGATATTTCCCGCAAGAGAAAGCTGCTAGAGAAGCAGAAAGAGGGGAAGAAGCGGATGCGCCAGGTGGGCAATGTCGAGATTCCACAGGAGGCATTTATGAGCGTGCTGAAACTGGATGAGGATTAAAAACTGCGCTTTTGTACAGGTGGGAGGCGTAGCCGACAGTTCGCAGGCTGGATGAAAAGCGCATTTGCGTATAGAGGAACAAAATGAGTAAAAAAATAATGGAATTATACATTCACGTTCCGTTTTGTATGAAGAAATGTCAGTACTGTGATTTCCTGTCATTTTCGGCGGACGAGAGTACACAGAATGCCTACGTGGAAGCGCTGCTCGCGGAGATCGCCCACTACGGACCAAGGTGCAGGGATTACCTCGTGGCGACGATCTACATCGGCGGCGGTACGCCGTCCTGGCTCAGAGAAGACCTCATGGAAAAGATCATGGCCGCACTGCATCGCCATTTTGTGTTGGCGTCGGATGCAGAGATCTCTGTTGAGTGCAATCCTGGGACAGTCACGGATCACAAATTTGCGGTCTACCGCGCGGCCGGCATCAACCGCATCAGCATTGGGCTGCAGTCGGCGGACGAGGCGGAGCTTGTATTGCTTGGGCGCATCCACACCTATGAGCAGTTCCTAAAGACCTATGAGTTGGCGCGCAAAAACGGATTTTCAAATATCAATATCGATCTGATGAACTCTCTGCCGAGGCAGACGGTGGAGAGCTTTTTTGGTACGTTGCAGCAGGTACTGCGGTTAAGGCCGGAGCATATTTCTGTCTACTCATTGATGATCGAAAAGGGAACTCCATTTTATGATCTGTACAAGTTTGACGCGGTGAAGCAGCAGGCGGGAATGAAGACGGTCGCGCTGCCGACCGAGGACGAGGTTTGCCGGATGACAAAGATGACGGAGCAGGTACTAAAGGAAAATGGATATGTGCATTACGAGGTATCAAATTTTGCGAAGCCCGGTTTTGTATGCCGCCACAACATCGGATACTGGGAGAGAGAAAATTATCTGGGGCTTGGAATCGGGGCGGCCTCTCTTATGGAGAATATCCGCTACTCGAATATCAGCGATATCTACCGTTATCTGGAGGAATGTAAAAATATCAGGGAGGGAGTCTGGGAGAACCAGATCCGCGAGCAGGGACCACATGGTGTGCAGATTAGGACGGAGGAGCTTCCGGCGACCAATCTGCACGCATCGGCGGAGCGCATCCCGCGCAAGGGACAGATTGAGGAGTTTTTGTTTCTTGGTCTGCGCATGACAGAAGGAATTTCCAGAGAGCGTTTTGCGCAGGCGTTCGGCACACAGATTGAGGCGGTGTACCAGGAGGTGCTGACTCATTTGCAGGGGGAAGAACTTTTGTGCAAGCGGGCAGGGAGGATTTTCCTCACGGAAAAGGGACAGGATCTGAGCAATTATGTGCTGTCTCATTTTTTGCTATAGATGTCTGGAATCCTAATAATATCTTAAGGAATTTTAAAGAATTTTTCGTTCGTTTTTTTGCTCGTCTTGCGTTAGAATAGTATCAGGAGAAAGTTCGGAGAGCGAGAGTGGGATGAATCAGAGGAGACGAAAGAAAAAGAGAATGCGGAATTTGATCTGTATGTGCGGATGCGGCATGTCATTGCTGCTGGTGCTGACCGTGTTTAAAGTTTTGGGGAATACACTGTGTGGCACAGCGCTCACACAAATGGATCAGGCAGTGAGCGGGGAGGTTGTCTGGGGAATCGGGCAGAAGCTTTTGGAGCGAGGGCCGGTGATCTGCATCGATGCGGGACACGGTGGGAAGG
>CAJLGN010000014.1 GCA_905206195.1 uncultured Roseburia sp. | reverse complement strand
ACGCTTTACAATTCGCTGATTAATTGATAACCCCTGATTTCTGGATAATAAAAGCGGGGTGTCAAACAAGTGAATATCATCTGCTCCGCGAAACAAAATATCTGAAATCTTCGGTGTGACATAGGTGCGGACCGATTCCTGATAGCAATACTTCATGATCTGATTTCTCGCCTGTGACGGCAGATCGCAGAGCACGACCGCATTGTATTGACGAATCATCGGATATAGACTTTGATAACCGATGCGGTAGCTGACAGATTCACAGATGTTGTACTTATCCTTTCTCGTATTGATCTTCGCGATCAGGTCATCGATAGGATGCTCTCCGTAAATGACAAGCATCTGACGCGGCGGATAAAGCCATGTATATATTTTTCTCACCACATAAATCCACGGCAGAATAAATATGACCTCAAAGATCATAACCCCAAACACGGGATTAACGCTGACATAATCTCTACAGATCAGACACAGCTCCAGATAACCGATAATACCGCTTAGCAAAATCGACAAGACATGAGACAGCGCAATATCTGCAATGCGCATGTACCCGATATTATATCCGCCCAATACCTTTGTAAAAAAGAAAATGATCAATACATATAAACCGACGACTGCCCAATTTCCTCTCCGGAAAAATCCGTATGACTCCTCATACACGTTGTACCAGATATAGGCGAAGGCAGCTCCCTCTACCGCCAAAGATATTAAATTGGCGCTATAATTGAGCAAATGCTTGTATTGTTCTTTTATCCTCATTTACATTCGTTCCTCTTTCTCAACAAGACATATACTTTGTTATTATATCATAGACAATATACAATATCTATATCTATGTTGCCTGTATTTTCTTAAGATTACAATACTTTTTTATAAAAGAAAGCCTCTAAATCATGCCGTAAACCCGACTGTTTAGAGACTTTCCCGCACTTTCTATTCCCTGAAATACACTGCATATTTCTCTGTTCTTTCCACACACACAAAGCCCGCCTGCGCCAACTGCCCGGCGTCCTCGTACTCCGTTTCCAGCAAAATACAGTTCCCGCCGTACAGATCAGCCGCCAGTATCTGATACTCTATCGCGGACGGAACGGCAACGATGGTAGTGCACAGGTCCACAAATTTCTGTTTTTCCTCATCCTCAAACTGCAGCGTCTTATCCACCATTTTGTCGATCAAAGCTTCTCCGTACATCAGCTTCACCTCAGGATTCACCTCTCTGATAAGCCCGCAGACTTCTCTTGGCGCGATCATATTTTGCGGCGCAATGCCGGATGTCCGAATAATCTCATCCACCACCGCAATCTCGCGTTCCTGCTCCTTTCGATCACGGACCGCCTGCATTGGCCTTTCGTCAAATGCAAAAAACGAGCCGGCTGCAATCACGCCCATGCAGCAGACACCCATGACCGCGCCCTTCCAAAAACTCTTTAAGCCTGCCGCAAGCTGCGTTGCGGCAAACGCCACAAACACAAATGGAAGCACCACCATAAACATTTTCCAGTACTCCTCCATCCAAAAGGAGTAGATAATCTGATAGCCAAATGGATTTGCCAAAAGCAAAAAAAACAAAATCCCATACTGCGTCAGATTTTTCGCACCGCCTCTTAACTTTTCCCGCTGTGCCATGCAAAACAACAGTGCAGCTCCTGCCAGCGCCAGACTGATACTGCTTGTCCCAAAGGTGTGAAATTGCTCTCTTAACGCCTCAAATGCTTCTATCATCCTTTTTCCATTCTCCCTTTATCCACTCTGCGATCGCCGCCACCGCCCAGAGAAACGTTATGATAAATCCGCCGTGCTGATACAAAAGCTGCCCTGCGCCTGCGCAGATCAGATAAGACAGTCCCCACACAAAGCGATTTTCCCTTCTTAACAGCAGCCACACCGCAAACGGCAGCAATCCTGCAAAAAACAGCGTCTCTCCGTTCCAGCAGCTTGAGAAAACCTGTACCATGACCGCCCTGTCCGAGAATAATACTGACGCGTACAACAGCCACAAGGTACACTCAAACAATACCCGTTTCATCTTATTTTTGCGGAACAGCTCAAACGCCCATATGTGGTACACACCATAATAAAATGTCATCAAAAAAACAGGGAGCAGAAGCTTCATAAGCTTTACCGGATTTAATCTACATGCCCGTCCGTTTACCGCATAGTATGCCTCAATCGGAGACTGTGCCGCCGCCTCAAGCTCCTCTATCTGCGCGGGAAGCATTTCCTCTGCGCCCTTTCCGGTCGTCGGATCATAGACATACAAGGTATCTGTCGCATACATGGTAAGCGCCGCCTCTGCGGTGTATTCCTTCTGGCCACTCCCTCCAAACACAAACGCCAGCCCTATCAGTATAAAACGAGCAAACCCTTGCCCAAGCCACTCCTTTTTCCAGACAAGCCGCTCCCGCCGAAAAAGAGTGCGTCTTTTTATTCCCCACGCCACAGCAAGCACGGTCAGCGCCAACTGAAAGATCAGCCAGAGCTTTCCAAGTTCCTGTACCGGCAGTTCTCTGTCAATCGCCCATTTTGCCAGCACAAAAAATACCGCCCACTGCGCAACCAGTCCGATCAGGTAGCTGATAAAAAGCGGATTTCTCATTTTGCCGTCTGGCCTTCTCCATACGCTCCCCAGCAGAATCGGAAAAACCAGCCACATATAGATTACCGCAAAAATTTTTACAACGATGAGCAACTTCCTTTTCCTCCTTAGTCGTGTATACAACGATATAGCTCATACCCCTCCACGCTGTCTACATACTCGATGTTTAACTGCTTTAGATATTCCTCCGAATAAAAATCGGTATTGCGCACAAAAAAGTCCACCTCTCGCGTCTCGATTGCTTGATTTACCGTTTCCGGCTCTACCTCAACGCCCCGCACAAACATGGAGAGCGCCCGCCCTTCACTCTCATACTGCTCGTTTTGATCAATGTCCTCCTTTACGATCCAGCGGTACAGCTGCATTTCTCCCGCATTTACCGCCGCGATAAGGGAGGCGTCATATTGTCTGATCCAGTAATACAGCTCCTCGTCATAAAAAACAATCGGGCGCTCATTTTGCGCGTGTTCCCCGATCAGGTTCACCACCTCGATAACCTGATCATCGATTTTATAAATATTATCATCAAGCTCCATCTTTGTCGCACTGCCGCTGCTCAAAAAAAGCAAGCAACCGATCAGCAGGACGGCAGCCGTTTTCTGCCGACCGTCCTTTTGCCGCTCGATCAGACAGGCCAGCAGATAAGCACTTAAAATCTCTGCCGGCAACATCCAGAAAAACCGGCTATAGCGATCTCTAAAATCTGTTGCCGTTCTAAGAATCGGCTCCACTACAAACGGGTGAAAGACCGTGAACAAAAAAATCAAAAACGGCGTCACAAACACCCGCTTCATGAGCGCGTCTCTCTGATATACGACATAGAGCAGACCGCCCAGATAAATCACAAAAAACAGTCCGTACTCCCAATAATTTGTAAAAATACTCCTGTAAAGTTCAAGATTCCAATCTATTTCCTGCATATCAACTCTATCCTCATATCTACAACAGCAGCCTGATGATACCAGCCAGCATTCCCGGCAACATACAGAGCACCGAGCCAATCCAGTACTGCCAGCGCCGCTGATAAAAAAGCAGCGCAAGCAGACCGCCGCCAATCATGACGCACAGAATAAAAATTCCGCTGATCGACAACGAAGCACCCGCAAAAAAGACAAGTGCGAGTATCACCCAGCAATATCGCTTCCCCATCTCCTTTGCCAGCAAAATAAGCGCAAGCAGCGCAAGCGGCAGATAAAGATTTGCCAGCATTGACTTTGACTCCGCCGTCCTCTGCCACAGATAAAACCCCCGTCCCTCGTCAAATTGATAACAGAAAATGCTGATTCCCGCATGAAGTCCGACCATCCAGTTTCCAATTCTGCGATTTCCGTTCGATAACCGATATGCAATCTCATACACGATCAGATTCATGAGAATGATTTCCACACACGCAAGAACCCTGTTTCCCATTACCAGCGGGTGCATCCAAAAGATTTTTGACAAAAATGCAATCAGCATCGGATAACCGTCATGCACATAGCTCTCATATCCCATAAATTCTCCCGACCTCGGGCTATACTGATACATCGTGTCGGTGTAGAGTGCGTTGATGGCATGTCCGTTATAATAGGAGGTATCAAAGCCATTGATGCGCACGCCGTTGTTCATCCCGTAAATCACCTGCAGCGCGACCAGCAACAGAAATACAAGCGCAACCGTATCCGGTTTTTCCCATGCGCTGTCCCTGCCAAACATCCCCGCCTTGACACAAAAGCGGATGCACCATAAAAACACCGCCGCAAAAGCTCCAAGCTCCAGATATACCAGCATATGAAATGGCAAATGCAGCTTCTCCACCGGAAGCTCTATCACGGAAAAAATGGAAAAAAACAAGACTGCCCCGATCAACAGCTGAAACGGCAGACGTTCTTCCCTCTGAAAGACGCCGCAAAAACAATGACCTAACAAAAAAAACAAAACGCCCAATATGAGCAGCACGATGACTACCCCGATAGCTGAATTCATTCCATCACCTCACTCATAGTCCTCAAATCATAACTTTCCTCTCTTCTCCCTGCAATCGCTATGCCCCGCCCGTCTCATGTACCTTAAGCTTTTTAAGCAGCTCCGTCAAAAGTTCGTTGTGAAACAGAAGCAGACAAGCGATATAGCAGACTACTGCCGCTGTGATGACGATCAGCACCCCGCCGGACACCCCCCTAAAAAGTGCAGACATGCCAAGCACCACACCGGCCATGACAAGAAGCGCCCCACCCGTACTCCACATATAATTGCGGCTCACACGGAGCGTATAGCAGTCTTTTGCATACCACAAAAGAAGTGCCGTCACCGCAAGCTCAGAAAGCACGGACGCCGCCGCCGCCCCGTCCTGCCGACAGCTCGGGATCAACAGAAAATTTGCCGCGATATTGATCACTGCCCCAGCAACTGTCGCGCGCAGGATCATGCGCTCTCTCCCCGTCGCCGTCAAAACAATATGACCAAAAAAATACGCGATGGAAAACACAAGCACAAGTATACCAAGAATCCGAAGCGTGCGCACCGCAGGCAAAAATGCCTCTCCAAAAAGCAACGGCACAATCTCATCCGCCGTCAAAAAAAGTCCGACCGTACACGGCAGGGCGAGCAGCAGCAAAATCTGTGTGCCCCGGCTAAGAAGCTGATTGCACTCCTCCTGCCGCTTCTGTTTATAGTACATACTGATACGCGGATAAAAGACTGCCACAAGCGCGATAACCACCGTGTAGGTCATGCGCACGATCTTGACTGCGTTGGAATAATATCCGACATAAACATCTCCGTGATAATATTCAAGCATCACCGTATCTAACATGGTATAAACTTCTGTCGCAATCGTTGACGCAAGCAAAATAAATACCGGACGCAAATGATGTCCCATCCGCAATTCTCTCTGTGCACCCTGCGCCCATTTTCCCGCCATCCCGCCACTCTTTTTCGGAAGAAGTACGGAAATCGTAATGTATTTGCGCAGTTGGAACGCATTGAGCAGATTATTTCCGGCAGTCGCAAGACAAAGGATTAAGGCATAGATCAGGTAATCTCCGCTGTCCTTTACAAAAATAAGCATCAGCACAAACGACGCAATCTTGACCACAAAGCTTCTGGTCGCAATGTAAGTATACTCCTCCATGCCCTGATAAAACCAGTCAATGTTAAAAATATTAAGAATCAGCAAAAGCCCCATGACCCAAAAGAGCTCTCTGCGGTCACCAAAATGCGGAAAATAAGTGACAAACACATAATATGCCGCAATACACAAAAGCGTCGCCGCCAGATTGATAAAAAATAATTCAAAAAACGTCCGGCTTCTCTGCTCTTTGTTCTCGTCATTCTGCGCGATCGCTTTCACGCCATAACTCGGCAGCCCCAGCGATGCGAGCAGAACAAAATATGCGACGATCGTATTGGCGTACGCCACCTTTCCAACGCCCTCCGGCAGAAGCACATGCGAAATATAGGAGGTTGTCACCAACGGGAAAAGGGCTGTAAAGCCCTTATACGCCATGTTGAAGATTGAATTTTTTACCAGTGATTTCTTTCCCATATCTCATTCCCGCTTTCATGCACTGCGCCTTTGCATCTACAAGCGATGCAGCAAAAACAGTAATTCTCTTTTCCAGTAAAACAAATTCCGGTGCAGCCAGTCCGTCCGCGCAGTTCCGCACACTGTGCGAATCGTTGTGATCCTGCGCTTTCCCACTCCCTCTCTTCCCAGCTTGTCATAATGCGCCGCAATCCTGCGAAATCCCACATTATACGAATGGTCTATATGACCGCCGGACTCATGCACGAGCGGCAGATTGCATACCCATACCGCGTTTCCCCAAAGTCTTGCGCGCAAACACCGCTCCACCGCATACAGATGCCAACTGTCACAAAGTTCCTCATCAAACGGCTCTTTCCGAAAAGCGCTTGTCCGTCCCCCGAAAAAACATTCATCTATCGTATCACATCTAGCCAGATTATAAAAATCCCACTCTCCCGGGCAGGAAAGATTTTCTCCATGCAGGATATAGGAAAGCACACAGGTTCCTGCCCGATCTCCCACAACGTCCGCCACCACTTTTTCCACTTCAGTGGCTCCCGCAACGCCGACAATGTCGTCCTCCCCGATCTGTCTTACATAATCTAAAAACTGCGAAAGCATATCCTCCCCCGGCAGACGTATATCCTGATGTGAATAGAGCACATACTCTGTCTTTATCTTGGGCAGCACAGAGTTTAGAGCGCTGCTGCAGGAGGAAAACTGCTGCCCGCGGTTATCAATCCCGAGAAGCTCGTATGCGATTTTCTGCTTTTCCAATGAGGCACAAAATGCCTCATATTGTCCGCTGTCATTGTAGCAGCAGACAATCGTAACTGTTTTTTCTTCTCTTTTACTCATATTCTCTCATCAATTTCAAAAACTTCCGATATGACTTTGCCACATTGGAAAAATAAAAAATCTTGGCGTCGCAAAAATCCTTATAAAGCTGCTTTGTCGTCACCGCCTCCTTGTGCATACACGTCACCTCCGGCGTGTAGAGCAGCCGAAGCCCCTTTTTCTTTGCCAGATAATAAAGAATTTCTTCCTCCGCATATAAAAATGTCTCCTGCCAGAACCCGTCAAGCTCCGCAAAAAAGTCTCTGGAGAACACAAGACAGCAGCCGTGAAGCAACACACCCTCAAGCTCCTCGCCAATACGTGAATCTGCCGCCACCGACTTTCCTTCCACCTCGCGTGTTGTCAGATTTTTGCTGCCGTCGCACACATCCACACCCGCTTCATTCGTGACAATCCCATAGCGCCCCACCACCGCTTTTTTCAGATGAAACAGCTTGATCACACGAAACATCCACGCCTTAAGCTCTGATATCAACGCCTGCTTTCTCATATAGGGGACTGTGTAGACGCGATCTCTTGCCACAGGGTTAAAATGCTGGGTGCGGCTTGCATCAACAATATCGCCTCCCAGAACTGCAAACGGCTTTCTTCGATAAATCTCAACCAGCTTCTCACAGTAATCCGGCTGTTCAAAAATAATATCACTGTTTGCTGCCACAACAAAATCCGGCGAAAAATGCTCTCTTACATAGGCGATTCCCAGATTATTCCCCTGTGCAAACCCAAGATTCTTCTCCGACGCAATGATGTGCACCCGTTCCTCGCCGCAAAAACGCGCCTTTAATTGCTCCACACTGTCATTTCCCGAACCGTTGTCGACAATCACGATCTGAATGTCGAGATAGGTCTGCGTCTTTAGGATCGACGCCGCACAGGCAGCCGCCTCCTCGTATGCCTTATAATTTAAAATGACAAAACCGATCGTTCCCATGCCAACTCCTAAGCTTCTTCCAGCTCCCTGATATCCATCTGCAAAAGCGCTTGACTCCGCTCCTTGATGCGCACGCACTGATAGCCCATATAGATGCCCCACGGCTTCGTGTCTCTTGCCGCCAGTGTCATCGCGCAGAGCGCGCAGCCCTCCGCAATCGTAACGCCCTGCAGGATTGTGGATCCAGTTCCGATAATCGAATGCTTTTGAATCACCACCGGCTCATCGATCACATGCGTAAACTTCTCTGGAACGGTCGGATTTGTCATAAACTCGCCGGAATAATCATCTGTTGTCGCATACACGCCGCAGCGGGAGGAAATTCCGGTATAATCCTCAAACGTGATGCCTGCCGTTCCGCCAAACAAAACGGTAGACACCGCCACATGCACATAATTTCCAATCGTAATCTTTCCGCTCAGCACGCAGAAATCATCAATTCTCACATGATTGCCGATACGGATCTGAGATGCCCCATAAATACTCGCCTTACGGCTAATCTTTACATCATGACCTACACAGGCAAATCCAAGCTCCCTTAGTTCCTCGTCCATATAAAAGCTTTCCGCCATATCTTCCTCCATTCCAACAAGCAAAAACTACTCCCACACAACCGCGTGAAGCACCTCTTTTTTGTCTCTCTGTTTGTATTCCTGCAAAGTCAGAGCGTACTCCTTCCCGGTTTCCACCTCCCTGACGCACACAAATCCAAGCTTATCCCACAACTGCTCTACCGGCTGATTCTTTGCTGTCTTATGGTAAAAAGCCCGCACCTTAGTCACTCCCTGCGCAAAAAGTTTTCCCAGAATCTCCTCCACAATCGCATTCTCAATGCATCGTCCCATCACGCGGCAGCTCATCAGAAAATTATCCACAACGGCAGTCGTCTTGTCGATATGATACAAAAACTCTGCCACCCAGCCGCTGCTGCCATACTTATCGGAGACCTCTGCCATCAAAATCCGACCGTTTTGCTGCGTCTGATACTTATCAAGCTGTGGTTCATCCATGCGCAATGTGCAGACGTTAAACTGATTTGTCTTATTCATCAGCTGCACGGCACGCGCTTTCATTTCCTCTGTAACCTCTGCAAGGCGGATAGTTGTCTGGAGTGATTTCAGATATTCCTCATAGGAGGCCGCCGCCTGCTGCTCGTTGCGGCGCAACTTCTCCTGCCGATACTGCATCGTTTTCTCCTGATCCTCCTTTGTCAGGCGAAAATTCCAGAAATATTCCTCGTAAATATCCCGCATACAATCTGCAAGCATTGTAATGTCTGAAGGAAAATCAACAACTGCCACCTGTGGCGCATGAATCTTCATTCCCTCACGCTCTGCCTCGTTATCATCCACAAAGACAAACGCGTCCAGGCTCAGATTGAGCTCCTCCGCCATCCGCTTTACATTATCCCACTTCGGATTCCAATCTGCATAAATAGCGGCAAAATCATCCTCCTTTAAAATCATATGTGGGTGCTCCTGAAATACCGCCCGGACGTCCTCAATATTATTTTTGGACGCAATCGCAACAAGCACACCCTGCTTTTGCATTTTCTTGATCTCCCGCTGTGCATCCCGATAGATCGCCCCCTGATGTGCCACATCAAGGCAGATTCCCTCGACGCCGTCCTCTCCGATGACGCCGCCCCAGAGCGTATTATCCAGATCTAAGACAAGCACCTTTTTCCGCACAATCTTTAATTTTTTTATTGTGCGTCCGATTTCTCCCGCCAGCGCGTGCAGCGCTTTCATCTCATACGGAATCGACCCCATATACCAAAACTTTGGCGAATAAAATAGTCTTCTTCCGTAATTCTCGATAAAATCCCGCAGCTCCAAACGGTGGATTCTGTCGTTTTCCTGGGCAAGCCTCGTAAGCATATCATCCCATGCCGCTGATGCGCGCAGACCAAAATCCGCGCCGTCTCTCTCTCTGATCCGCTCCTGTCTCACGTCAATCGTCGATACAAAAAGATAACTGCCCGGATAACACTCTGCCAGCTTTTTTACATAGACTTCCGTCTGCGCTAACTCCTCCTGCGCCGCCTCCCATGAGGCGCATTTTCCAAGCAGCTCACTCCCCTCGAGCAGTAAGATCATGCACTCCGGCGCAAACGCCAGCAGACGCGCATCCGGCTGCAGCGCATAAGTAATCCACCCGCCATAGCCCTCCGTCTGAAATATTTCATGTTCTTTTTTCAAAAGTCCAGACAGCATATCCAGATTCACATTCGACAGAACGGAAATTCTCATCTTACACCTAAACCTTTCCCGTGTTACTTTACAAACTGGTAAAAACCGCCGAGCGTTGTGATCGTCGAGACAGCATCCATCGGAATCATCACGCCATATTTTGCCTCCACCTCACCGACCAGACGCAGCTGCATGAGGGAATCCCATGTCTCTACATCCTCCTGCGCCGTCTCAAGCGTCAGTTTCTCTTTATCTGTCTCCAGGATTTCTGCCATAAAGCTTAAAAATTCTTCCATGTTTTCCTCCGTTTCAAGCATCTGTTATCTTCGTTTTTACTTTATTTCTACAGTATAGCATATTTTTATGCCCCTGAATATCTCGTCTTTGTCCCAAGCAAAATGCGGATATACGGTGTGATCGAACGTACAATCGCCGTTCCAAGCCCAAAGTTTTTCCGCAGGAAATGAAACCAGTCAGCAAACGGCAGACCCTTTCTGCTCTCCTTAAGCCGAATGCGCTCCAGTCTTGGAAGGCTTTCATCCTGCCATGTCCTCTGTAAGGTATTGTCATTGCACTCGCCCACATATTTATGGAAAACGCGAATCGCATACCCCTTTTTACTGATCTGTAAGCCGTAATCGAAATCGCCGATGCTGTGCTGATAGAACGGGTCAATGCCCACCTGCATAAAAATATCATGCGGAATCACAGCACAGTTGGCATTGAATGTGTCAAAGCAAAGCTCCTGCTCCTTCGGTCCGTATTTTTTATACTTGATACCCTTCGTATATTTGATGCCACCGTAGCTTAGGCTGCCGTCCTCATTGCAGATCGCTCCGACCATAACCACATCTTTTTTCAGCGATGGAAGCATCTCATCAAAGACGCCCAGAAAAAATTTTGTGTCGTCGTTCATCAGCATATAATAATCGTAATCTGGATAGTGACTTTTTGTGTGCTCAATCGCCTCATACATGCCGCGATTCCAGAACAATCCGCCGTCGCCGTTTACCACATCGATCTTCTCCGGCTGTGCTGCCAGCATTTCTGCCGTTCCGTCCGTGCTCCCGTCATTCACCACGACATAATCGAAGGTGACCTCCTGATTCTCCCGCAGCGTACGGATACTCCGCTCTGTCAAATCCCTCCGATTAAAACAGGTAAAAATTGCCAAAATCCTCATATCTATCTCCTTGTATTGTTCAAACATGGATGCTTCCCGTGCGCACTTTGATAAAATCTGTCCACCAGTGAAAAACGCTTTGCCTTTTTCTAATCGTGAGCGCTTCGATATAAGGCGCTCACGATTTACCTACATAATTTCTCCGAAATAACTTATGATACACGCGCTTTATGATACTTGGCTCAGAAATCCGAATCAGCTCTCTCTTAAGCCTCCTGCGCACCTCGGGCAATTCCTCGATACGATCAGGAAATGACGTGATCGCCTCGGCTGTCTTTAATGCATGTACCGCTGTCGGAGCAGCGCCATCCCCGCAGTGAACGCCCGAACCGTCCCAGCCGTCGTTTGCCACAAGAGACTTTGTCGGAGCAAGAATCAAGCCATCCTGCAAAAATGTCGTATAATACCAGCGGATTGCCCATGAATTTGTGCTTGCATCCTGCTGCTGTGCCTTCAAAATCTGATAAAAATTATAAGTATTATCATAATTAAACCGCTTGCGGTAAGCCGTGTCTGTGATCAGCCGCTCCCAGCCCGCCGCATGAGCGTCAAACTTTTCCCAACGGTCTGCCCACGTCGCCCACGACCAACTCGTTCCCGTCAGGCCACAGAGATAAGAAGGCTTATCGTAATCGCTGCGGTCATCCAAAAATGAATATCCTGTCACGCCCGTCACTCTCTTTTCCTTCTCATAACGGTTTAGTCCGTCGTTCATAAAACGAAGAAAAAACGGATTTGCCACCAGATCATCCTCCAAGACGATGACCTTTCCATAGCGATTTACAATCTCTGTCACTCCCTCGATGACGTTTCGTGCCAGACCATAGTTTTCACTCCGCGCAGCTACCGTCACATTCGCAAACCCTGTGACACCTGCGGCATAAGCGCGAATCTGCTCCACTTTTTTTACATTTTCCAGCCATGCCTGTTCTGCCGCCTCGCTCTCATCCTTTTTAGGCTTCGCCGCATCCGAAAAAATATAAAGCTCTGTCTCGCCTGCCAGCTCATTTGCCGCCAGCGCCTCAATCGTATTCTTTGTATGCTCTGGTCTGTTATAAGTAAACAAAATTACCGGCGCCACTTTTTTTTCACTCATCATTTACCCTTCTGCTCTGACCCAGTTTACATAATCAAAAACTCCTGCCTCAAGCTCTTTCTGCTTCTTATAGCCAATTTTTTTCAGCAGGGAAATATCGGCGCACCAGTTTTGCGGGTCGCCCACCTTTGTCTCCCCACTAAACGTCACGATCTGCTCATCCTTACCAAGCCATCCGGCATAAATCTGTGACAGCTCGCGGATGGAGACTTCCTCGCCATTTGCCACGTTAAATACCTCCTCATCTCCGTCGTAGGCAAGAATCAATTCGATCGCGCGCATAATATCCGATACATGGATAAAATCCCTCGTCTCATTTCCCGTTCCGAACAGCTTGATTTCTCCCGTATTCTGGT
>CAJLGN010000013.1 GCA_905206195.1 uncultured Roseburia sp. | reverse complement strand
GAATATTTTTTCTCGGAGTGGTGGTGAAAAAGATGCTGGTTGGTGCGCGAATTCATACAGTAGAAGGAATTTTTGGAGCGCTGGTGTGCATCGTCACGGGAAGTCATGAGCAGTACGCGGTGATTCAGTGTGTGGTACTCCTGCTGTACGGTTTTTATCTGTGGAAGGAGAAGAAAAAGCCGTCAAATCTTCCGGTGCTGGCCGCGCTTTCGGCGGTGAATGTGATATCGTTGGCCATCATTTTGTTCTGTCCGGGAAATGCTGCGCGCAATGCAGTCAGTATCGCGGATCTGCCCATTTATGCGGAGTTTGGATTTGCGGAGAAGCTGTATCTGGGGCTGTTGAGTATCGAGCGCGTCTTTATCGGCAATGCCGACGCGGTATTTTTTACGGTGGCACTGCTCTGGACGGGGCTTGTCTGCGTGAAGACGCGGGATTACAAAAAGACGCTGCTCTCCGGTCTGCCCTTTCTGATTTTGTTTGGTCAGACGGTGGTGCGAACGGCGTATCCGGGACTGGCGGGGCTTTTTGTGATGCCGGGCGAGGTGTTGGAGTGGAGCTGGAGTGAGCTGTCCACATGGCTTCCGATGGTCTATCTCGCGGTCACGGTGGCGGCCATGATTTACGCGCTGTATCAGCTTTTTGGAGAGAATTTGCGGGAGTATTTTTATCTGCTCATTCTGCTTGGAATGGGATTTGGAGCGGGGATGGTACTGGGTTTCGCGGCGACCATCTATGTCTCCGGTGAGCGGGTCTACGCGCCGCTTTACGCGATTCTGCTGTTTGTGACACTGCTTGGCATTTACAGGCAGAGGGACACGGTGCAGGAAAAGCACAATGAGATGGGGGCAAAATTGCTGGGAACGCTATCTGCTGCGATGTGTGTCGTGAATGTAATATTTGTGGCGTTATCTGTGTAGGCGGGATCGGCGCAAAGATTGGGGATGAACCAAACGCGTCCAACAAAATCTGAATGTTGTGAATGTGGCAATATATCACGATACAAGTTGAAACGATTATTTTTGATAGAAGACATAAAATCGTGAAATGCTACTGCGTAAAATAACAGGGTGTGTTTGACTTTTGGAATTCTCAAATAACCGAAACGTAAAATGGACATGTTGCAAACGGTGAAGCATTGAGTGCGGCTTTGTGTCAGGAAGGCGAAATTTGTACCACACAGATAAGCTTAATGAGCAGCCGTAAGGACGAGTTCTTTTGTGTTAGAAATGGATTCCAAATGTTGGCCTGTGGGGCCCTCGTGATGACATTAAATCTGTTGTACTATGTTCTGTACGGTGCAAATCCGGTGAATGAGCAGACACTTTTTTCGTGCATCCTGTTTGCGGCGTGCTGGCTGCTAAAAAGGATGTAGCCAGTGCGGGATACGGGGGAGAGAGCTATGGCAAAGAATTTTTTTAAGGGCGCAGGAAAAGCGCTGATCTATTTCGCCGTGTATTTTGGAATGCAGCTTTTGGTGAGCTTGGGGATGAGCGTGATCATCACGGCGGGGCTTATGGCAGACGCCAGGCTGCCAGGCGGACAAATCGATTATGCCGCGCTGCAGAGTCAGGCGACAGAAAAAATGTACGCATTGTCCGGGTGGCTGATTTTGATTTCCGGTGTAGTCACACTGCTCATCTACTGGCTTGGATTTTTGATTCGCAAAAAGAAGTTTTTGGCGGAGGTTCAGATTTCCAGAATCAATGGGCGCGGTATTTTATGGATCCCCCTGTTTGGGATGGCGTTTAACATTGTCATTTCACTGCTTATGTCTGTCATTCCGTTCCCGCAGAGCTGGGTGGAGGCGTACGCCGCGAAATCCAGTCTTGTGGTGGAGGGAAGCGTGCTTTTGAATTGGTTTTCCACGGTGCTGGTGGCTCCCGTGGTGGAGGAGATTGTATTCCGCGGCCTTGTGTACACGCGGTTGCGGCGAGGGATGCCAAAGTTTGTGGCGGCGGTGATCGCCTCCCTGTTATTTGGAGTGATGCACGGCAGCATTTTGTGGGCTATTTATACGTTTGCCTACAGTTTGATACTCATCTGGCTGTTTGAGAGGTTTGGATCGCTCACCGCAAATATTTTATGCCATATGGCATTTAATCTGGCCGGCATGGTACTTTCCGTCCTGCCCGAAATGCCGGGCGCAGCGATGGCAGGCATATGTGCAGTGGCCGTGTGTGTGACGGCTGGGGCGGTCTTTGAGATCAACCGGCTGGGAAACTCCGGTATGGGAGCAAAGGTGCAGGACGAATTTCTCGATGCTTGACTTTCCCACAGTTCCGTGCTAATCTTAGAAAAGTCAACAAATTTAAAACACGAGGAAAAAGAGAGTACATCTGCCGGAACTTTACAGAGAGTTTTCCAGGTGTCCGATTCGGACGCGCTGCTGAGAGGAAATGGGGAAAGTCAGATGGAACATGGCTTTGGAGTGGCAGGGATGAACTGTTTTCACTGGGAACAGATCTGCGCGGCTGGTGCGGACAGGTGGGACGGATAAGCTCTGACGGGACCGCCTGTTACAGCGGAAGATATTGAGTGCAGATATCTACAGAGGTGCAGACTGTGAAGTCTGTGCGAATGGAAGTGGTACCGCGGGATAGTAGACCCGCCTTCTGGGAACGAATGTATATTAGGATACAGAGGTTTTCAGGAGGCGGGATTTTTTGCGCGATGCACCTGAGGATAGCGCGAGTTTGAGTGTGCGAGGTATGTTTAGATTTGCGTTATCGGCGCGCGGAAAATAGGCGGAATTAAGGGAGGAAAAGAAATGAGTAAAGAAAAATTTTATATGACGACGGCGATTGCCTACACATCCGGTAAGCCGCACATCGGCAACACTTACGAGATCGTGCTGGCGGATGCCATCGCCCGCTACAAAAGAGCGGAGGGGTACGACGTTTACTTCCAGACCGGAACTGACGAGCACGGACAGAAGATTCAGGAGAAGGCCGAGCGGGCGGGCATCACACCAAAGCAGTACGTGGACGACGTGGCGGGTGAGGTAAAGCGCATCTGGGATTTAATGAACACCTCCTACGACAGCTTTGTCCGCACAACAGACGAGGATCACGAGAGACAGGTACAGAAGATTTTCAGGAAATTATATGACAAGGGTGATATCTATAAGGGCGCTTATGAGGGGCTTTACTGCACGCCGTGCGAGTCCTTCTGGACGGAGTCTCAGCTTGTGGACGGCAAATGCCCGGATTGCGGCAGGGATGTACTCCCCGCGAAGGAGGAGGCATACTTCTTTAAAATGAGCAAATATGCAGACCGCCTGATCCAGCACATCAATGAGCACCCGGAGTTTATTCAGCCGGTTTCCAGAAAAAATGAGATGATGAACAACTTCCTGCTTCCGGGCTTGCAGGATTTATGCGTGTCCAGAACCTCATTCTCCTGGGGAATCCCGGTGGACTTTGAGCCCAAGCACGTGGTTTATGTATGGCTTGACGCCCTGACAAACTATATCACCAAAATCGGCTATGAGGCCGATGGAGCCTCCAGCGAGCTTTTCAATAAAAACTGGCCGGCAGACCTGCACTTAATCGGAAAAGATATCATCCGTTTCCACACAATCTACTGGCCGATTTTTCTTATGGCGCTCGACCTACCACTCCCCAAGCAGGTGTTTGGACATCCGTGGCTCTTACAGGGCGGCGACAAGATGAGCAAATCCAAGGGGAATGTGATTTACGCGGACGATATGGCGGAGCTGATCGGGGTGGATGCGACACGCTACTTTGTGCTGCATGAGATGCCGTTTGACAATGACGGAATCATCACCTGGGAGCTTGTCATCGAGCGCTTCAACTCCGATCTTGCGAACGTGCTCGGAAACTTGGTGAACCGCACAGTGTCCATGAGCAACAAATATTTTGACGGCGCGGTGACGCGCACTGGCGTGACGGAGGAGGTCGACGCAGACTTAAAGGCGGTTGTGACCGGGGCGAGGGATAAGGTCGCGGGGAAGATGGAGAATCTTCGCGTCGCCGATGCCATTTCTGAGGTGTTTGCCGTGTTCAAGCGCTGCAACAAATATATCGATGAGACTGCACCGTGGGTGCTTGCCAAGGACGAGGAGAGGCGTGACCGGTTGAGCGAAGTGCTCTATAATCTGGTGGAGTCGATCGCCGTGGGCGCTTCCCTTTTAGAGAGTTTCCTTCCGGGGACCGCAGAGAAAATTGGGGCGCAGCTGAACACCGCGCTTCGCAGCTTTGAGGATCTGGATCAATTCGGCCTTTACGAGAGCGGCAAAAAAGTGATCGATAAGCCGGAGATCCTATTTGCACGTCTGGATGCAAAAGATGTGATGCCCAAGGTGGAGGCGATTCGGGAGGCACAGAGAAAAGAATTTGAGGCGGAGCAGGCGGTATTTGGAGGGGATGCACCATCCGCGGGTGCTGTGGCAGTGACCGGCGGGGCAAAAGAGACCGACAGCCATGTAGCCGCATCGGACGGATGTGGAGCAGTGATTGACATTGAGCCGAAGGCTGAGATCACGTACGACGACTTCATGAAAATGCAGTTTCAAGTCGGTGAGATCATCGCCTGCGAGGCGGTCGAGAAGTCCAAGAAGCTGCTCTGCTCCAAGGTAAAGATTGGGAGTCAGGTAAAGCAGATTGTCTCCGGTATACGCAAGTATTACACGCCGGAAGAGATGGTCGGAAAAAAGGTGATGGTTCTCGTGAATTTAAAGCCTGCGAAGCTGGCGGGAGTCCTCTCCGAGGGGATGCTTTTATGTGCGGAGGACGCGGAGGGCAATCTCGCCTTGGTGGCGCCGGAGAAGTCCATGCCTGCGGGCGCGGAGATCTGCTGATCCATTTATAGAAAGATTTATGGGAAATGCCGTATTTTTCCAGGAAAAGCTAACAATCAAGACAGATTTGTCCGATGTATAGAATATGAACGGATTCATGTTTTTGCGGGCGTGTCAGATGGCGGGTAAGATATTCCGTTCTGGCGCGCCCTTTTGTATTTTGTTGTCTGGTAGAGCAAGTTCAGGGAGGAATGAGCGATGGCAATTACGATAAGTGGAGCGGGAAGTGGAACCGTGCGTCAGATGATGGCGGGAACACTCACCATTAAAAATACGAATGATCCATCCGCGAGGATGACGGGCATCCGCCGCACGGAAAAAAAGGCGAAAAAGCCGCTAAATTATAATCACAGGGAGATTTCGGGACAGCTCTTACGGGCGAAGAAAGCGCAGAGCGCGGGCACAGTCTTAACACGGGCCAAGAGTAAGCTTGCCACATTGCAACGCGCCGCGGGAAGTGGACAGTACAGTCAAAAAGAGATTGCAAACGCCATTGCCCATGCCAGGCGGATGGTGCGATGCGCCCAGTTGAAGGTGCGGAATTTAAGGGAGGAGGAGCGCGAGCATGCGGCGCACAGAAAGGAAAGCAGCGCAAAGGACCAACAGCAGAGAAGCGAGGTCAAACGCCGCGTGGCGACGAAAGAGTGCCAGCTTGAGAGCAAGATGATGATGGAGGAGATGCAAGAGATTGCCATTCAGAAGCGGAAGAAGAATGAGATGGTACAAAAGCGCCGGATGCACCGCAGCCAGGAGCGGAGTAAGATCAGTGAAGCAGATATGAAATATATCAAGGGAGAGCTCGAGGCTGGAAGAGGCTTGGGGAGTGAGAATGCCTCACCGGATGCCGGCGTATTTATGGATCTCAGCGGCACAGCAGCGGCGATGAGCGAGCTTGCGATGATGGAGCAGCAGATGCAGGCGCAGCTCAAGGCTGAAATGGCAGCGGAGATGTCGGGCATGGAGATGTCAGCTGAAGAGATGAGCGGGAGCGCGGGTGTTGGCATGGCGGGAACCGGCGGTTTTGCAGGAGGCGCGGAGACGGCGTCTGCCGTGGATGTCTCCATATGATAGATAGAGGCAAAGGGATATAAAAGAGAGTGGAACCAAAATCATAAATCACCTATATTTTCTGTGCACCCGGCGCAAGTATAAGCCGAGGCGTTTCCTGCGCCGGGTGCACAGAAGAGAAGGGATGGATTTATTTTTGAGGATCCACTCTTTTTATTTAAGATCGTCTTTTTTGAGCCATGAAAATGGCTGTGAGAGCGCTCAGCAGCAGCCCGACTGCCACGAGGAGTGTGAGGAACACATTTTCTGTCATTCCGGCGACCAGATAAGAGACGAAGCAGCAGGCGGCCACGGTCAGCGCGTACGGAAGCTGTGTCGTGACATGGTTTACATGGTTGCACTGTGCGCCCGCGGATGCCATGATGGTCGTGTCCGAAATCGGGGAAATGTGATCTCCGCAGACGGATCCGGCGAGAACCGCTGCAATCGAGATGACGAGAATCGGGGCATCTGCAGGAAAAACTGCGGTCACAATCGGAATCAGGATGCCGAAGGTTCCCCAGGAGGTACCCGTCGAGAAGGCAAGTCCCATGGCGATCAAAAACAAAAGAGCAGGGAAGAACGATCCGGCTAAGGCGCTGCCGTCCAAAGCATTTGCCACAAATGTTCCGGCCTCCAGCTTATCGCTGCAAAAGCCGCCCAGCGTCCACGCGAGAACGAGAATGAGAATCGCGGACACCATCATCTTAAAGCCCTGTGGGATGCACTCTGCAAATACGCTAAAGGAGATCACCTTTCGAGGCAGATAGAGCAGAAAAATGAACACAAGCGCAAAGAAAGAACCGAGCACCAGTCCCATGGAGGCATCGCAGTTTGCGAACGCGTTGATAAATGATTCTCCCTCAAAGAACCCCCCGGTGTAGACCATGCAGGTAATACAGCTTCCGATCAGAAAGAGCACTGGGAGCACCAGATCCAGCACAGTACCTTTCGGGGAGATCACATCCTCCGGCACATTTTCAAACTCATCCTTTCCGCCGAACAGGTCGCCTTTCTCCGCAAGTTCTTCAAATTTTTTCATTGGACCAAAATCCAGTCTTGTGGCACCCAGATAGACCACCATGAGAATCGTGAGCCATGCGTACAGATTGAACGGAATTGTTTGGAGAAAAAGGGAAAACCCATCTCCCTGTGTATAGCCAGTCACGGCGGCTGCCCAGCTTGAGATGGGGGCAATGATGCACACGGGAGCCGCAGTCGCGTCAATAATATAGGCCAGTTTCGCCCGCGAAATCTTTTGACGGTCGGTCACGGGGCGCATGACGTTTCCGACGGTCAGACAGTTGAAATAGTCATCCACAAAAATCAACACGCCGAGCGCAAAGGTAGAAAGAAGCGCGCCGGATTTTGTTTTAATTTTGGAACTCGCCCACTTACCGTAGGCTGCGGATCCTCCGGCGCGTGTCATAAGCGCGACAATGATCCCTAAAAACACAAGGAAAATCAGAATGCCGATGTTCCAGGGATCTCCTAATTTTTCCATCATGACGGAAAAAATGGTTTCTACGGTGCGAATTGGATTGAAGTTTGTATACAAAAGTCCTCCGGATAAAACACCAAGAAACAGTGACAGATACACTTCCTTTGTGATTAGGGCAAGCACAATCGCGATGATTGGCGGAAGCAATGCCCATATGGTTCCGACAAAATTCATTTGAGATCCCCACTTTCTTAACAATGTTATAGCAAGTATATCCGATTTTTGTTAAAAAGGAAACAAAAATTTAAAAAAGCGGGGAAAACAAAGTGGGGAATTCTTATTGCTGCTGTCTCTGCTTTGCCGTGACAAAGGTGATGGCCAATATCACGGCGGCGAACAACAGTTGTATGCCGATGCAGAGCCAGTAGAAGCGCATATCGAAGACCTCATTTCCGAAGCCCGCCAGCATATTGTTGGCGCGGATGTACCAGTAGGCGGGCAGAAAACGCCCAGCATTTAAGACGTAATCCGGAAGCATGGATTGAGGTACAAACACGCCGCACAGGAATGATGTGGAGAGCCCGATGATGTTTGAGAGCATATTTAGGACATTATTGTCCGGGGCAAAAAGACTGACGAGCAGCGTCACCGCCGCGGCGAACAGCAGAAATACAAAGCTGTTTAATACCCCGAGCAGCACGTCCGTGCGGAGCATGGTGGATCTGTACAGGATGATGCCCAAAATCATAAAGAACATGCAGACTCCCAGACTGTACAGCGCGCACCCAAAGGCGAGCTGGCGGCTGCGGCTGGCGGCCGTGAGGGAGGAGCAGACGGTGCGAGCCCGGATCAGGGAGCTGTTTAACCGTACCAGAATGGGTGCCAGGCCGGTGAATAGGATCGCGATATAAATATAAGGAAGATACTGGAAAAAATAAAAGGCACCGCTCTGCGCGCGCTCCTGCGCCGGCCGGAAGGATACCGTCTCCACAGTGGGAAGGGAGGCGATGGCAGCGTCTGTTTTTTCGACTGCCTCCGCGATGTCAGAGCCGCCAGCGAGATAGAGCTGAAGCGATTTTAAGTACTGGGATATCTGCTGATTGACATAAAAGCCAACGGTGCTGCCCGGAATCTTCATAGAGGAGAGCAGGTCGTCTGTCTCCCCGGTGAGAAGTGCGGCCTCAAACCCTTGAGGGATCGTGAGCGAGCAGTGGAGTGTGCGGTAGTAGATTTGATCAAAAACGGCAGCGTCATCATCGGGAAGTTCTTTTATATTGTGCAGTGACCCAAGATAGGCCAGCAGCGCCGCACTCGCCGGACTCTGATCCTCATCGGTGATGACAAGGTTCAGTGAGGCCGCCTGAAACTGCTCTGTGTAGGCATTTCTTCCGGCCAGGGAAAGCATAATTGTAAGTGCCGCGTAAATGGTAAAATAGATCAGCGCGTTTTTTAAGTGCTTTTTTGCAATTTTAAAAAAGGCATGAAAGACTTGCATATTTTTTCCTCCTTACCAGTAAAAAACCTCCGAGTGCGAACGGCGCTGAGATTCCGAGCAGTCCTGCAATATTGGAAAAAAAGCGCTCGTGGGACGGGTAGACCGCCAGAGAATAGAGTGCGTCCGAGATCAGTGCGGTGGGATTGATGCGGTTTAACAGCGGGCAGAAATCCTCCACCCACGTGCGTATATTTCCGATCATGAGGCCGCTCAGCACACACCCGGTCATGATGACGGTCATGAGGATGCCGAGCTTGGTCTGCGCGTCGAACCGCCCGATACAGCCCACAAAAAAGCCGAGGCTGATGCCAGCGAGACATCCGCACAGGGACGCGATGGCGATAAAGCCGAACTGATTTCCGAAATTTACCCTCAACACTGTCATGAGGTATAACAGAGTGAACGCCACGGTCAAAAAGTTAAACAGCAGGGAGGCGGAGAGCTCTCCCAGAATACTGACCAGCTTGTGTACCGGGGAGATGGATTTGCGCGCGCCAAGCGCAGACAGATTTGCCTGATTGCTGATGGCGACCTGGTTTCCTCCCATGGCGCCGAACATACAGATCATAGCGATCAGGTTAAAAAAGTAAGTCAGCGACTCGTCCGTGGAGCCATCCCCCAGTGGGGTATCAGTCACATACGCCGTATCCGCAGCTAAAGTCTCCAAGACGGCAGGGAGCTTCTCAGGGCGCGTCATGGCGGTCTCCGCGATGGCGTTATAGCTGATGTTGAATTGCTCGACAAATGCGCTTAAGATACTCTGGTAGAGCGGATCGGAGTTCATCTCAGCAGAGATTGTCAGGGAGAGGGGTGCGCCTGCAGAAGCATCCAAAGATTTCATCTGCGCCGCGCGCGCGGAAGCATCTGATGCGGCATTGCCCCAGATGGCATAGTTGGAGAAGTCCGGAATGTCTGCGTAGAGAATGCCGTAGACCTTCTTTTGCTCCAGGAGATTTAGCGCTTCCTCCTCCGGCGCATAAGTGATCTGAAGGAATGGATCATCACCCTCCTGGAGAGCGTCGAGCATCCCGCGGATCGACCATTTAGGGTACACAAAGTCGGAGGCAGAAGCAGTGCTGGTCCCCGTGTTTTCTTCCACGACAGCGACCGGAATTGCGCAAAAGCTCTTGTCCTCGCCGAGCCCGCCGAAGGCGAAGTGGAACATAGTTCCGAGAATCAGCGGAAATGCAAAGCACCAGAACATGGCGCTTTTATCTCGCAGCAGAGCGAGAAATGTGTATTTCATGGAATGAAAGAACATAGTCACCACCTCCTAATCGCGCAGTTCTTTTCCGGTGATTTCCAAAAAGACATCATTTAGCGTTGGCAGTTCTGAGTAAACTCTTCCGAAGGAGATGTTTTCGGACTGTAAGTATTCGAGCACGCGCGGCAGATTGTGCTTTCCGCCGTTGTAGTGTATTACGAGCCGGTGGTTCTCAAAAATGGACTCGTACACGTGAGGCAATCTGCGGATGGCATTCATGCGCTCTGGTGGCAGATCCGGGATATCGATGGAGATAATCTCACTCTTTTTGATCATCCGCTTGAGCTCCTCCGTGGTTCCGATCGCGATCTTTTTTCCCCTATCCATAATGGCGATGCGGGTGCAGATCTGCTCTACCTCCTCCATATAATGGGAGGTGTAGATGATGGTCGCGCCGTTTTGGTTCAGTTCCTGGATACCCTCTAAAATCTTATTGCGGCTCTGCGGATCCACAGCGACAGTCGGTTCGTCTAAGATAATAAGCCTTGGCTTATGTGCGATGCCGCAGGCGATATTTAACCGCCGCAGCAAACCTCCGGAGAGCTTTTTGGGGTAAAATTTTCGAAAGTCGCCAAGCCCTACAAAATCAATCGCCTCCTCCACGCACGTTCTGCGGAGTGATTTGTCACGGATGTAAAGACCGCAGAAATAATCGATATTCTCATAGACGGTCGCCTCATCGAGCACAGCGACATCCTGCATGACCACACCGATCTGGCGCTTTAAGTCATAGCTGTCGGGGCGCATCTCTTTTCCGAAGACTTCGACCGTGCCCTTGTCGAAGGCGAGCAGAGATAAGATGCAGTTGATTGTGGTTGTTTTTCCGGAACCGTTCGGCCCGAGAAGTCCAAAAATTTCGCCCTCCTCGATGGCGAGGCAAAAATGGTCGAGTGCAACCAGTTCATGATAACGTTTTACAAGGTTTTCTACTTTTACAACAGGTGTAGCCATAATACTCCTCCTAATATTTTAATCTGTCACCGCGGCTATTGTGCGCAGGGCGAAATTGCCGGATATTTGGGGGACAGTCAGGTATTGTGCGATCTGCCAATTACAGTATAAGATGAAAAGGCAATGTGCGGAAGTGAACAGCGTCAACATGTGATGTGACAGATGTCACGAAAATTCTATTTGTGGAAAAAAGATTGGAAAGTGCGGGAGAGAAATGCTATCTTTAAGGTAGCTATGGCATGTCTGTGTGGGAAAAAGGAGCGGGTATGGCGAGGATTGTGGATAAAGCGATTTTGCTGATTTGTGGGATTGCGATGGTATTTGGGGAGGAGGCCAAGGCAGCCCCGGTGGTGGCGATGCTTTTTGGAGCGCTGGCGGGGGTGATCGGAAATGGAGAGTGGGGAATCCGCGCGCGGGCAGCAGGAGCGCTTTTATTTGTTGGCGGATGCCTTTTTTTGCCGGAGCTCACGTTTTTTCTGCCGGTAGTTTTTTATGATTGTGCCGGAGAGCGGCAGCTTCGGCTGGTGTTTTCCGCGGCGCCCGCACTCTGCCTGTATTACGGAGACGCAGTTTTTGGGTGGCAGCTTATGGGAATCTGGGCGGTCTTTTTGGCAGTGGCAGTTCTGCTGGCTCTGCGAACTGAGCGCGCGGAGCATCTGGCGCGGGAGATGATACGTCTTCGGGATACGAGCACGGAGCTGAATCTGGTGCTCCGGGAGAAGAACAAGGATCTTTTGGAAAAGCAGGATTATGAGATCTATTTGGCGACACTGCGGGAGCGGAACCGCATCGCCCGTGAAATCCATGACAATGTGGGGCATATGCTCTCGCGCAGCATCTTACAGATGGGGGCGCTCTCCACAATTTATAAGGAAGAGCCGCTGCGCGGACAGCTCGGAAGCGTGAACGAGACGTTGAATCTGGCGATGAACAGCATAAGAGAGAGCATACATGATCTGCACGGCGATTCCATCGATCTGCGGCAGGCGGTGGCGGAGGCGACCAGAGAGATGACCGAAAGCTATCGGTTGACTGTCGAGTATGATATGTCGCCGGATGTTGCGCGGAGTGTCAAGTACTGCTTCATTGCCACAGTCAAAGAGGCAATGTCGAATATCGTAAAGCACTCGGACGCCGACCGCATCGCGATTGTCCTGCGGGAGCATCCGGGCTTTTACCAGCTCACAGTGGAGGACAACGGGCGGACAGGGCAGCAGAGCAGAGGATTTCAGGGTAGAGTGGAATACGGCATGGGATTGGAAAATATGCGTGAGCGCGTGGAGGCGCTGCACGGAACCTTACATATTCGCACGGAAAAGGGATTTGTGATCTTTATCTCCGTGCCAAAGGAAATTCAGTCCTACACACAATGAAAATATAAAAATAGAGATGGGGAGACAGAATATGAGAGTATTGATTGTGGACGACGATAAGCTGGTTGCGCTTTCTTTAAAGACGATTTTGGAGGCGGATGCATCCATCAGAGTGGCGGATATGGGATACAGCGGAGCGGATGCGATCAGGCTCTACGATAAGCTGGCACCGGATGTTTTGCTGATGGATATCCGCATGGAAGGGATGACGGGACTCGAGGCGGCTGAGAGGATTTTAAAAAAAGATGCGGCGGCAAAAATTCTATTTTTGACCACATTTTCCGACGATGCCTATATTGTCAAGGCGCTCAATCTCGGCGCGAGGGGATATCTGCTCAAGCAGGATTTTGAGGGAATCGCGCCCGCGCTAAAAGCGGTGGACGGCGGGCAGAGTGTGTTCGGTGGGGAGATTGTGGGAAAGATCCCGGTGCTGATGCCGGGGAGGGAACTACCGCTCGAATTTCCTGCGCCGTTACG
>CAJLGN010000012.1 GCA_905206195.1 uncultured Roseburia sp. | reverse complement strand
AGACCGTTTTCATATTGCACATCGGGCTCTCCCTGGATCAGCGGGGAGAGGTAGTCGATCATAGGCTGCGTGACATCGTTGCTGGAGGAATTGATCCACTCGCTTGGCACAGTCTTCGCCTCGTTGGCGATATGGCGGATCTCAGCGTGATCGTAGGTGACCTGATAAGGGCTGTCTGAGATTCTGCGGATGGTGACCATAGAGGCAGTCACGCCCTCCTCGGAGAGTGCGACTGCCTTTTTGCCCAGTGCAGCGGACTCATCCAGATCTGTTTTGGAGGCGAGGTGTGCAGCGCAGCGCTGCAGCACGTTGATCTCCACGGAGCGCACTTTGACACCGAGCTTTTCTTTGACCAGAAACTCAAGTGTTTTTCCGACACCGCTCAACTGGCTGTGCCCGAAGGTGTCAAGTGATTGCTCGGAGGCGCTGATGTAGTTTCCGGCAGTGTCACGGATGCCCTCGGACACGGCGATGATGACATTGTTGCGCTCAAAGAGCAGGCGCTTGACATCCAAAAGGAAATCCTCGGGATGGAAGGGAACCTCAGGCAGATAGATCAGATGCGGGGCCGTGTTGTATTCATTTCGGGCGAGCGCGGCTGCAGAGGTCAGCCATCCGGCGTCCCGCCCCATGATCTCGACGATTGTGACGCTCTTTACCGCATAGATAAATGTGTCGTGTGCGATCTCTAAGAGCGAGGTCGCGATGTACTTTGCCGCGGAGCCAAAGCCCGGTGTGTGATCGGTCTCACAGAGGTCGTTGTCGATGGTTTTTGGGATTCCAAGTATGCGGACGCTGCTGCCGATTTTTTTGCCGTATTCGGAGAGCTTTAGTACTGTGTCCATAGAATCGTTGCCGCCGATGTAGAAGAACGCTTCAATATTGTAATCTGCAAACTGTTTGAAGATGAACACATAGGGGGAGTCATCGTCCAGATAATCCGGGAGCTTGTAGCGGCAGGAGCCCAAAAACATGGAGGGGGTTTTGCGAAGCCGTTCCATGTAATCGGGGTTCTCTGCCATAAGCGCTGTGAGGTTGATCAGGTCGTTGTGTAAAAGTCCTGTGATCCCGTTTTTGGAACCGTAGACCGTTTCGTAGACGGTTGAGTCTGCCACGCCGGCGATGACTCCGGCAAGGCTGGCGTTAATTGCGACGGTTGGACCGCCCGACTGTGCTACCATACAGTTTTTCAGATTCATAGTAAAACTCCTTAGTTCATAAAATATAAAAATAGCAATATTTTGCGGTTGGTATAGTTATCCAAATCCAATCCTTATCATACCCAAAAAGAGAGGGTTTATCAACATCGAATTTCGGATGAATATGGGATGGAAAGAAAAAGAGAGGGATGATACAGAGGGAGGGGCGAAGGAGAACTTTATACCGGGATTTCAGAGAGAAGGCATGCGAGGACAAGCCTTTTTTTTATTTTTGAGGCCTTCATTATGTGTCCTATTTATCGGACATATCCTGTGCGATACTATCCCCAGTCCAGAGAGAGGGAGGAAGGGTGTATGGATGGTAGAGAAATCCGTATTATTGCAGTTGATTTTGATGGCACGCTCTGTGGTGACTGTTACCCGGATATCGGGATGCCCAATTTGCCGCTGATCCACCTGCTGTTACAGCTTAAGAGGGAGGATAAAAAATTGATCCTGTGGACATGCCGATGCGGGCAGAAGCTGGCGGCGGCAGTGGAGTGGTGCCGATTCTTTGGGCTGGAATTTGATGCGGTGAATCAAAATGTGCCGGAGACACTGGAAAAATATGGGATGGAGTCGCGAAAGATTTCAGCGGATGTCTACATTGACGACAAAGCTTGTTTTCCGTGGATGACAGAGCGGGAGTGGCGAAGATATCCGGCGGAATAAAAGACGATGGAGGGGATGAGATGAGGCGGATTGATATGGAGACAATTTTAATTTGCGTGGTCGTGGCAGCTGCCGCAAGCTTGGGGATCATGGGAGGAGCAGCGGCTTTTGTGGGAGTGAGCCTGCGGGAATGCAGTCCATCTTTGCTGGCGTGGATTGGCGGTGTTCTGGGGGTAGGACTCTGGGGGATTTTGTTGATTTTTAACAGAAACACAGTGTCAAAGCGGGGCTAAACAGCGGGTTTTCCGGCGAAAAACACTATATTTCAGTTGACGCATGGGACAGAATCTCCTATAATGAAGACTGAATTATTCTGGCAATATATCAGCTGAAAGGCTGATTGCGCGAGGTGTTGTTTACGACGGAGAAAATCAATGAAGCGTCTGCTATATATAGATGCGGAAAAATGGATGATCCTGGCTGCCATCTGCATTGCACTGGCAGCTGTCTGTATGTCGTTTGTGGCTGTTCCCACATACGTTTACGCGTATACGCCCGTGGAGGGAACAATCATAGACGGGCCGGTGCTGGTGCGCACTGCACCGGTGGATGGGAGCAGGATCACATCGCTTTTCCCGGGGACGACGGTCACGGTCACGGATGAGGTGAGCGGCTCGGACGGTTATGTGTGGTACCAGATTCAGGTGGCGGTAAACGGCACGCCTCAGACCGGGTACACGCGCTCGGACTTTATACGGCTCGCAACGGCGGTGCAGGAGGAGGGAAACGGTGTCGTTGCAAATGCAAGCACAGGAGTGAATGTCCGGTCGGGCGCAGGTACCTCCTATTCGGTGGTGGTCAAAGTGTACGCAGGGCAGCGCGTGAATGTGCTGGGACAGACAGCAGCGGAGGGGATGACATGGTATAATGTCACACTCAACGTGCGCGGTATTCCATATACTGGATGGATGAGCGCGAATTATGTGTCTGTGAGTGGAACAGTGCCGGATGGAGGAGCGGCAGGGGGAACACCGCCGGTGCCGGACGATGGATATGTGGCATCGTTAAGAGCGGCAGGATTTCCAGACAGCTACTGTGCGCCGCTTTTGGATTTGCACCAGAAGTACCCGAACTGGCAGTTTGTGCCGGTTCAGACCGGATTGGACTGGAATACAGTCATCTCCAATGAGAGCAGGGTGGGGTTGAATCTCATTCAAAAATCTGCCAATGATTCCAGAAAGTCGACCGACACCGCGGCGTACAATTGGGCGACGAACACCTGGTACGGATTTGACGGTGCGAGCTGGGTCAGCGCGTCGCCTGAGTACATTGCCTACTGTATGGATCCGCGCAATTTTTTAAACGAGACCTATATCTTTCAATTTGAGACGCTCGAATATGCACCCTATCAGAATGCGGCGGGGGTGGCCAACATTTTGGCGAATACTTTTATGGCAGGCAACTATACGGACACGGACGGCGTGGCGCGAAGTTATGCGGATACGTTTGTGTCTGTTGGACAAGGGCTCACGGTAAGTCCCTACCATCTGGCCTCGCGCTGCAGGCAGGAGCAGGGCGCAGCGGGAACGAGCCCTCTGATCTCAGGGCGATATGGAGGCTTTGAGGGCTTTTACAACTATTTTAATGTGCGCGCCTACACGACGAGCGGTGCCTCCGCGACGGTCAACGGACTTGCTTACGCGAAGCAGCAGGGATGGAATTCGATTTATACGTCCATTGCAGGCGGCTCGCAGGTCGTGGCGAACAACTATGTGAAAAAAGGACAGAATACCATCTATTTTGAGAAATTCAATGTGGTGAACCAGAGCAATCTGTACGGACATCAGTATATGACGAACGTGCAGGCCGCGATGAGCGAGGGCAGCAGTATGGGAAAAGCTTATATGGATAAGAGCCAGGCATTCGTGTTCCGTATCCCGGTCTACGCCAATATGCCGGATGCCCCGGTGGCGTTTGCCGACAGGGGGAACCCAAACAACTGGCTGTCCTCCCTCACGGTGGACGGTTATCCGCTGACGCCGGGATTTGACGGGGCGAACACGTCGTACTCGCTCGTGGTCGGCTCCGACGTGGGTGCGATCAATGTGGGTGCGACAGCGGTGGCGTCCACCTCCACGATATCCGGAGCTGGAAATTATTCCTTAAGCTATGGAAATAATGTGATCAGCGTGGTCTGCATCTCGCAGAGCGGGGAATCGAGAACCTACACGATCACCGTGGCGAGACAGCAGCCTGCAGGCGGAGCGCCGATTGAGGTTGCACCGGGAGCCACGATCACGTCGCCCTACCCAATCGGAAGTTATCTCACGGGAATCCAGCCGGGCACCAGCGCAGCCTCGTTGCTCGCGGGCATTCAGGCGCAGAACTGCACGCTGAAGGTGCTAAAAGCGGACGGAACTGAAAATACTGGAAATATCGGAACGGGCAATCTGCTTGCGGTATATGTAAACGGTGCTGCTGTGGTGCAGTATGAAGTTGTGGTTTATGGAGATATTAATGGGGATGGCAAGGTTTCTAATGTGGATTTGGTGTTGCTGCAGAAGCAGATTCTTGGCATCACGGCGCAAAACGGGGCGTATCTTGCCGGGGCGGATGCAAACAGAGACGGAAAAGTTTCCAATGTGGATCAGGTCATGCTGCAAAAGCACATTTTAAATATCTCAAAGATTGGTCAGTGACAGAGGTGAAAATTGAAAATATTTAGGAGTATCAAAAAGAAAAGCGGTATAGTTCTTATGGCAGTGTGCGTGTGTCTTGGTCTGCTGTACCCTGGAGTGACGGTACAGGCGGCAGCAGGAGCAACCTCCGTTGGGGTTTCTGCCGGCAGTTTAAACATTGGTGACACCGTGATCGTGACGGCGAAGGCAGCCGGCGCGGCAGGGGAGCGGGCAGTGGCAACCATGACCCTCTCCTACGATGCTGGCATTTTACAGTTTGTGAGCTGCTCGACCACCTATGGAGGCGGAGGCGGGAGCGTGACGGCGACCGGAGATACCTTTACAGTCACTCTGAAAGCGGTGGCGGCCGGTACATCCTCGATCTCACTGTCAGGCTCGGACGGCGTCGTGTTCGACACGAATGAGGAGCTTGCGTCCATGGCGGGAAGCAGCGCCTCGGTCACGGTTAACAATGCGGCGGGCGGCGGCAATGCAGGTGGTGAAAGTGCAGCGCCGGGTGGAAATCCGGGCGGTGGCAGTGCAGCGAGTGGCGGAAGTGGCGGTGGTGGCACGGCCGGCGGGGGGGAAGCGCCATCTCAGGCACTCTCCGCGGACAATTCTCTGAAAAGCTTAACGATCTCTCCGGGGACGCTATCCCCCGCATTTTCGGGAAAGACAACATCCTACAGTGCGAGTGTGGGAAATGATGTGACGAGCATAGCGGTGTCTGCCATTCCTGTCAATGCGAAGGCGGTTGTGGAATCTGTGACGGGCAACGGGAGTCTTGGCGTTGGGAGCAATGCCGTAAAAGTTGTGGTAAAGGCGGAGAATGGGGTCACGGCCACCTACACAATCAATGTCACGAGACAGTCTGCCGGGCAGAGCGAACCGCAGGATTCCGGGCGGGAGGATGCGAATGAGCCGGAGAGCGAGGCGGAGGTGACCGCGGAGACACTCACGGTGAACGGAAGCTCCTACCAGATTGCGGAGAACTTTAAGGAGCGGGATATTCCGGCGGATTTTGTGGAGAGTACCGTAAGTTATCACGGAAATGAACACAAAGGTGTAAGTTTTCAAAATGGAACTTTGAAGCTACTCTGGCTGATCCCGGACGGGGAGGAGTCTGCCGGAAAATTTTTTGTGTACGATGAAACGAGAGATGCCTTCTATTCGTTTGTCCGTATGAGTCACGGCGATAAATACGTGATCGCCCTGCTGGCTCCGGTGGATTTTTCTGTTCCGGAGAATTATCAGCAGACAACTCTTGCGGTGGAGGATGGGAATACGATTGCAGGATACCAACAGACTTCGCAGGAATCGACGGAGATTGCATCTGATTTTTATCTGTTCTACGCGGTAAACCATGAGGGAACGGAAGGCTGGTATCGGTACGATGCCCTGGAGGGAACCTACCAGAGAGCGGATGCGCCTGCGGCGGTGGAAGATGCTTCTGAAGCCGGGGTGGACATGGAATATCTGCAGGAGGAATATAATACACTTTCAGAGAAATATAAGCAGGAGAGAATGTTTGCGAGAACTGTGATCGGCATTCTCGCGTTTGTGATTGTGCTGCTGGTAGTCGGCCTGATCAATCTGCTACTGTACAGATTGCGCAAAAGAGAGAATGATGATTTTTCCGACGATGATGATTTGGATGACGGCTTTCCGGGTGGTGGCTTTCGCGATGAGGAGGATATTTTGGATGATGATTCGGATGACAGTTTGATAGATGAGGAGGATACTTTGGATGATGATTCGGGTGACAGTTTGATAGATGAGGAGGATATCGCCAGGGAGGAGAGTTCCCGGAAGTTGATGATTCGGGATGAGGAGCATCACTCCAAGGAGACAGATCACAGAGGCAAGACGATTCTTTCCGCTTGGGCAGAATTCTCGGAAGAAAAAAAAGCTGCAGGAGAAAAGGGAGTGACAGATCAAGTTTCCAGAAAACGGATTGTTCCGGAAATGGAGGATGCAGCCCCGCAGAGGGAGCTGGAGATGACGGAGGCAGACGAGGAGGAGTTTTGCAGAAGGATGGCGAGGGAGCTGTTTTTTGCGGAGGAAAAGCCGCAGCAGACTGTAAAAAAGGATGGAAAATCTGCAAAAAAGAACACGAGGACTGAGAATATGCCGGACCGCAGGGGACAGGAGCAGGCGGACGGTGATTTGGAAATCATAGATTTCAATGATTTATAAGAATAAATTTGGACAAGGAAATTCCTGGTTTGTAGGAGGAAAGCATGCAGACAGCATATACAGCAAAGGCGAAAAAGGCGATGGATACCGCGGCGCGGATGTCAAAGACACTGCACCACAACTATATCGGGACAGAGCATATTCTGCTCGGTCTTTTGAAGGAGGGGACAGGTGTTGCGGCACAGGTGCTGGGGGAAAACGGTGTGGAGCTGGAAAAGATACTGGAGCTGATCGAGGAATTGATTGCTCCTGCGACGCCCGTCATGGTGCAGGATGGAGAAGGATATTCCCCCCGCGCGGGGCGGGTGATTGAGGGTGCCACAAAGGAGGCGGCGCGCTTTCACTCGGAGAAGATCGGGACAGAGCACATTTTGCTCTCAATGATAAAGGAGACGAACTGCGTGGCATCAAGATTGCTCAACACACTGTCCGTCAATATCCAGAAAATGTATGTGGACACGCTGATTGCAATGGGTGAGGATGCCAATCTCTACAAAGAGGATTTTCAGAACGGAAAGCCGGGACGGAGAAAAAACAGCGCCGGGACTCCAGTTTTGGATCAGTATTCCAGAGACCTCACACAGATGGCGCAGGAGGGGAGGCTGGATCCGGTTGTCGGAAGGCAGGATGAGATTGACCGCGTAATTCAGATTTTAAGTAGGAGAAGCAAGAATAATCCGTGCCTTATTGGGGAGCCGGGCGTTGGTAAGACGGCGATCGTCGAGGGGATCGCAGATCGCATCACGATGGGTATGGTTCCGGACACGGTACTTGGAAAGCGCGTGGTATCGCTGGATCTGTCGGGGATCGTCGCGGGCTCTAAGTACCGCGGTGAGTTTGAGGAGCGCATTAAAAAGGTGATCGGTGAGGTGACGAGGGCCGGGAATATCCTCCTGTTCATCGATGAGATTCACACGATCATCGGAGCCGGCGGAGCGGAGGGGGCAATCGACGCCTCCAATATTCTAAAGCCTGCGCTCGCCAGAGGTGAGGTGCAGGTGATCGGTGCGACGACCATAGAGGAATACCGCAAGTACATCGAAAAGGATGCGGCACTCGAGCGAAGACTCCAGCCGGTTGTGGTGGAGGAGCCGACGGAGGAGGAGGCTGTGGAGATCTTAAAAGGGCTGCGCAGCCAGTATGAGAAGCACCATCAGGTGCAAATTACGGACGGTGCACTGGAGGCGGCAGTCCGGCTCTCCGCGCGCTATATTAATGACCGTTTTCTGCCGGACAAAGCGATTGATCTGATGGATGAGGCGGCGGCGAAAGTGCGTCTCTCGGCTGGGGGAAACCCTGTGGAGGCTGCGGAGATAAAAAAGCGAATCTCGGTGAAGGAAAATGAGCTGGAGGAAGCGCTCATGCGCGGGGCGATGGATGAAGCGAGAGCGGTGAAGGCGGAGAGGGAAGCGCTGGAGGAAGCGCAGTGTCAGCTCTCGGCGAAGCTAAGACGTGCGCTCGGGCGAAAAAATCTGATTGTAGGCGAAGATGAGATTGCGGATATCGTATCCGGGTGGGCGAAGATCCCGGTGAAAAAGCTTGCGGAGGGAGAAGCTGCAAGGCTTCGGAGATTGGAGACAACGCTTCACCGGAGAGTGGTTGGACAGGAGGAGGCGGTGACCGCGGTGGCGAAGGCGGTGCGCAGAGGACGGGTAGGACTAAAAGATCCCAAGCGCCCCATTGGTTCGTTCCTGTTTTTGGGACCGACCGGCGTTGGAAAGACAGAGATATCAAAAGCGCTTGCGGAGGCTGTTTTTGGCAACGAGCAGGCGATGATTCGGGTCGATATGTCAGAATATATGGAGAAGCACAGTGTGTCGAAGATGATTGGATCCCCGCCCGGATATGTCGGGCACGAGGAGGGGGGACAGCTCAGCGAGAAGGTGCGCAGAAATCCGTACGCTGTAATCCTCTTCGATGAGATTGAGAAAGCGCATCCCGATGTGTTCAATATCTTGTTGCAGGTGCTGGACGACGGTCACATTACCGATTCGCAGGGGAGAAAAGTGGATTTTAAAAACACGATTATCATCATGACCTCAAACGCGGGGGCGCAGGCCATCGTGGAGCCGAAAAAGCTCGGTTTTGCATCAAACAGCGACGAGAAGCAAGACTATGAGCGGATGAAGGGCAGTGTGATGGAGGAGGTGCGCCGGATTTTTAAACCGGAATTCTTAAACCGCATTGACGAGACGATTGTATTCCGTTCACTAAACCGGGAGGACATGAAGCAGATTGTTGGTCTTATGATCAAAGAGTTATCGGATCGCTGCAACAAACAGCTGCAGATAGAATTGGTGGTGCGGGACAGCGTCAAAAATTATATTGTGGATCGGGCGTACGAGCCCAAATACGGAGCGAGACCGCTGCGCCGAAAGATTCAGAATGAAATCGAGGATAAGCTGGCGGAGGAGATCCTGGCGGGGAAGGTAAAGGCGGGCAAACGGATCATTGTTACCATAAAAAAGAGTGTGCTGGTTTTTGAGGGTGGAGAAAAGTAAAAAAATAGTGAAATATGCGGGAAACTACTGGAAATCAGAGCACGGTTATTATATAATGATAATGTAATATTTTTACGAGAGATTGTCACGGCAGGCGCTGTGATATCACAGGAGGATGAGATGGCCGTTATTAGTGAATTAATTCGTTCTGAATCGAATGGAACAATCAGCTTTGGGGATTATTCTCTGAGTGCAAAAGCGAAGCTCGATAATTTTGAACATCAGGGAGATATTTATAAAGTAAAAACCTGTAAGGAGATTACAAAGCTGGAGCGCAATGGTATGTTTGTGTACGAATCCGTTCCGGGGACGACAGTTACCAATCTAAATGTGACGGAGACCGGAATGACATTTCAGGTGGAGGGGGCGGAGGATGCTCAGTTCACCGTCGAGCTGGAAGATGAAGCAGAATATGAGATCACAATTGACGGAACGAATGCCGGGAAGATGAAGACAAATCTTGGTGGAAAGTTGAATGTCAGTGTTGAGCTGGGGGAGCAATCGATCGAGGTTCACATCCGTAAGTGTTAATCAACAAAAAGGCCTGTCCGAAGGGGAGGTCTTTTTTAATTAAGGAGGAAAGAAGTTATGACAAATGAGAAAAAGAAAATGAAGAAAAATGGTCAGGCAGCACAACTTCGGAAGTTGGTGATACAGTCGCTTTTTGCAATTGGTTTGGAGATGGTACTCCTGTTGACTCTTGTATTGGCAAATTTTATGTTGTCATGGGCACAGAGTGGACAGATTAGTTCTATGATGTCGCTCAATCAGTACCGCCTTGGTTCTAAGACCCTGACATATGCGGTGCAGTCCTACGCAGTCACGGGAGACCAGAAGTTTTATGACGACTATATGAAGGAGTTGAACCAGGATCGCAATCGTGATATTGCATTGGAGGAGTTGAGCAAACGCGATATCACCGACGAGGAGTGGGCGATACTTGACAGGATCGCTCAGATGTCGGAGAGGTTGGTTCCCCTGGAGGAAGAGGCGATGGCGTACGCTGCAAAAGGTGATACCGCGAAGGCTCAAAGTTATGTGTTCAGCGCGGAATACCAGAATACGGTGTCGGAGATTAACGTGGAGACAGACAAGGGAATCCGTCAGATTCAGGAGCGTAAGAGCGATCAGATATCCATGATTGGGACTGTCCAGATTGTGATAGAGATCTTGTTTGTTATCTCATTTATCTATGTCATTATAAGAATTATCAACATCATCAAGTTTACACAAAAAGAACTGCTCGATCCCATCGAGAAGGTGTCGGTGGAGATGGGCACTCTTGTGCAGGGTGACTTCAGCTCCAAGCTCGACCTCAGGCAGGATGACAGCGAGGTGGGGGTCATGGTGACGGCAATCGGCGAGATGAAGCAGAATCTGCATGATATGATCGAGGAAATATCTGAGACGCTGGAGCAGATGGGCAGTGGCAATTACAATATTGACGTACAGAAAGAGTATGTCGGAGAATTTGGGAGAATTAAGAGATCTTTCTTGAAAATCAGTGAGAAGATGCGCGAGACGCTTCTGACAATCCGGGATGTCTCAGGACAGATCAACAGAGGATCTGAGCAGCTGGCATGTGCAGCTGAGGATTTGGCAGAGGGAAGCACTACACAAGCGGGACAGGTGTCTGATCTGGTAACCGTGATCGAGGATATGTCAAAGAGCATGGAGCACAATGCAGTCGAGGCGGAGGAGTCCGTCAGAGTTGCTTCGAAGGCCGGGGCAACCTTGCAGACAGGATATGCGAAGATGCAAGAGTTAAAAGGCGCCATCGGAGAAATCAGCAAGTGCTCAGAACAGATTGGGACGATTATTGGAGCAATCGAGGACATCGCATCACAGACAAATTTGTTGTCATTGAACGCGGCGATTGAGGCGGCGAGAGCCGGGGAGGCAGGAAAAGGTTTTGCTGTTGTGGCAGAGCAGGTGAAGAATCTTGCTGAGGAATCTGGAAAGGCTGCGAGAAGAACCACAGAGCTGATCGGCACGACGATTGAGGCAGTAGAAAAAGGAATTGCCATTGCAGATGAGACCGCGGAGAATATGGATCAGGTAATGGACGGAGCGAGAGAGGCAACTGAGCGGATGGGAGAGATTGCCAAGATGCTTGTGCGGGATGTGGAACATATGCAGGAGGTCAATGCAAGCATTACGCAGGTGTCTGCAGTGGTAGACAACAATTCTGCGACATCTCAGGAGACTGCGGCGGTAAGTGAGCAGCAGAAGGCCCAGGTGGAGACCATGGTTGCACTTATGGATAAATTTGAAATTTAATCTAATGATGTGCCGATGCGGCGTGCTGTGGGGGCAAACTTCAAAGAAAGCGCCAAGTCGGCACATTGTTTTGTGGAAGGAGTCAGGATGGCGAAGGGAAAGGCGACCGTATATTTTTGCCAAGATTGTGGGCATGAATCCTCAAAATGGATGGGACAATGCCCGGGGTGTCATGCGTGGAATACGTTTGTGGAGGAGGTAATTGATAAAAAAAGTGTTGGAAAGGGGAAAATAAGCGGAGATGACACCGTCAGGGGAGTGCCGCTCTCGGAGATCGAGACAGCGCAGGAGGACCGTGTGTCGACGGATATGAGGGAGCTGGATCGAGTGCTGGGCGGTGGAATCGTGCCGGGCTCTCTGGTATTGGTCGGAGGTGATCCAGGTATCGGTAAGTCCACACTCCTGTTACAGGTGTGCAGAAACCTTGCGGAGCAGAAGCTTCGAGTGCTCTATATATCGGGGGAGGAATCACTTCGACAGATTAAGATTCGGGCGCAGAGAATCGGAACGTTTCAGGATACTTTGACGCTGCTCTGCGAGACAAATCTTGATATTGTTCAGAGGGTTATCGATCGGGAGAAGCCACAGGTGGTAGTGATCGATTCTATTCAGACTATGTACAATGAAGAGATTTCATCAGCGCCGGGGAGCGTCTCCCAGGTGAGAGAGTCCACCGGAGTGCTGATGCAGATCGCAAAAAAGAGTGGGATATCCATTTTTATTGTTGGCCATGTGACAAAGGAAGGCACGGTTGCCGGACCGAGAGTTTTGGAGCACATGGTGGACACCGTGCTCTATTTTGAGGGGGACAGGCATGCTGCCTACCGTATTTTGCGCGGCGTGAAAAATCGTTTCGGTTCAACCAATGAGATTGGAGTATTTGAGATGCGGCAGGACGGGCTCACTGAGGTGGAGAATCCGTCGGAGTATATGCTGAGCGGCAAGCCGGAAGGGGCCTCAGGCTCTGTGGTGGCTTGTTCCATAGAGGGAAGCAGACCGATTCTTCTAGAGATACAGGCGCTCGTGTGCCACAGCAATCTCGGAATTCCGCGAAGAACTGCGGCTGGAACAGATTTTAACCGAGTGAATCTTTTACTGGCAGTGTTGGAAAAGAGAATGGGGCTGCAGCTTGGAAGTTGCGATGCCTACGTGAATATAGCAGGTGGTATCCGGATGAATGAACCTGCGATTGACCTCGGAATCCTGTTGGCTCTGATTTCCAGTTACAAAGACAGAGCTGTAGATGAAAAGACGATCTGTTTTGGGGAGGTGGGGCTTAGTGGAGAGGTGCGTGCGGTGAGCATGGCCCAACAGCGTGTACTTGAGGCGAAAAAGCTTGGTTTTGATACCTGTATTCTGCCGGAAGTATGCCGTGAGAATTTGAAGGAGATCAAAGGAATTAAGATGGTGGGTGTCCGCAATATCAAAGACGCAACGGGATATATAATGCAGTAGGAAGCAGGAATTATAAATGAATGGGCTCATTTCGCTGTCATTCACTTTTTTGGAAGCATACAATTGTCGATAATTGTATGTGCAATTGGAATAATTATCGACAAAAGACTTACTTTTTCAAAAGGTGGGAAATGGTGTTGACATTCACAAATATAGATGATAATATAAACAAGCTGACCGCGAGAACAGCGGTACAAACAGC
>CAJLGN010000011.1 GCA_905206195.1 uncultured Roseburia sp. | reverse complement strand
AGAACATTTTACGCGAGATGAGAATTCTCACCGGGCGGGCGCCTGGGGAGGGCAGTGTGTCCACTGCATTTCCATCGAGGCTGGAGATCATCGGTGTGTATTCGCCCGTGGGTCATGAGATGCAGATGCCATTTTCGATGGTGCTGGCAGAAGCATTGGCAGAAAAGAAAAAGACGCTGTATGTGAACCTCATGGCATACGCAGGGTTTCTAGGGCTTTACGGACTCTCTGGCGTGTATGATTTGGGGGATGTCGTGCACAGACTTCGGAACAATCGCCTGTTTGCGGAGGATTTTTTGCGGAGTGTCTACGAGGTGGGTCGGGTGTCTTACATTCCACCATTTGCGAACCCTGAAAATCTCCATGATTTCACTGGGGAGGACTATTTGGCACTGCTTGAGTATCTGTCCGCGCAAACCGATTTTGAGGCTGTGGTGTTTGACTTTGGAGAGGGAATAGGCGGATTTTTGGGTATGCTGTTGCACTGCACGAGTATCTATTGCCCGGTCAAGAGAGGATTTTTTTATGAATGCCGGGTGAATCATTTTCTCGAACATGTGGACAGAGAGGAGGCAGAGGGCATCCGCGGGAGGATTCAGATGGTGAATCTCCCGTTTTCCGCAAGGCAGATCCGCGGTGGAAGTGACGTGCTACGGCAGTTGTCCTGGAGCGAATTTGGAGACTATGTCAGAGGATATCTGACGGGAGGTGTCACATGAAGGTGTCCGACACGCAGATTCGCACTATGCGGGAGCAGATTATGGGGCAGATGGATCTGAGCCGAGAGCTTGGGGACGAAGAAGTTTATCGGCTCGTGGAGGAGCAGGCGGGAGAATTTTCCCGCACGCAGATGTTGGGCTTCCAGGAGCGGGAGGAACTGGAGCAATTCCTGTTCAATTCTCTGCGTAAGCTGGATGTCCTGCAAGAGCTTTTGGAGGATGCGGAAGTCACGGAGATCATGGTGAATGGCATGGACCATATTTTCTATGAAAAGCATGGCCAATTATTTGAGTCTGACAGACATTTTTCCTCCAGAGAAAAGTTAAACGATGTCATACAGCAGATCGCGGGGCACAGTAACCGTGTAGTAAATGAATCGTCGCCGATTGTGGACGCCAGACTCACCGATGGTTCCCGCGTGAACATTGTGCTTGAACCGGTGGCAATCGACGGATCGGCGATTTCTATCCGAAAGTTCCCGGAAAAACCGATTCGGATGGAGGATCTCATCCGATTTGGTGCGGTGACAGAGGAGGCGGCAGAGTTTTTGAGGATACTGGTGTTGTCCGGGTACAATATTTTTATCTCTGGGGGAACGGGATCTGGGAAGACGACCTTTTTGAATGCACTGTCGCAGTATATTCCGAGGGAGGAGCGCATTATTACTATCGAGGATTCTGCGGAGTTGCAGCTACTTGATAAGCCGAATCTGGTTCGACTGGAGACCAGAAATGCCAACACGGAGGGGGTTGTGCCAATCACAATCCGCGACCTCATACGAACTGCACTCCGCATGCGCCCTGAGCGCATCGTGGTGGGAGAGTGCCGCGGGGCGGAGGCGCTGGATGTCCTGCAGGCGATGAACACAGGACATGCTGGAAGTCTATCGACGGGACATGCCAATTCCGGGAGGGATATGATCAGTCGCATCGAGACGATGGTGCTGATGGGAATAGAGCTGCCACTTGCGGCGATCCGGGGGCAGATCGCATCCGGGATTGACATTCTTATTCACCTTGGAAGGCTCAGGGACAAAAGTAGAAAGGTCTTAAGTATTTTGGAGATTGCCGGCATTGCGGACGGTCAGGTGACACTGCGGGAATTGTTCCAGTTTGAGGAAAGCGGGATGGAAAATGGAAGGGTTTGTGGAAAACTCATCCGGGTGGGGGCACTGCAGAACACGGAGAAGCATCGAAGAGCAGGCTATGATTCTCTGTAGAGGATATGAAAAATGGAGGGACAGCGATGGAATGAGAGGAGGAGCGAAGCGCAATGGATTACCGAAGATATCCGATTGGAGCAAGGGAAGGGCTGTGGTGTCTGCTTGTCGGCGTTGCACAGACGGCGCTTATCGCCTGGTTATTTTACCGGTCTGTCTGGGGAATGCTGCTGTTCCCGGCTGTGGTGCTCTGGTATCTTGGCAGATACCGGCGGGAGCGCCTCCGAAAGTGGCAGGAGCGGCTTTTAAATGAGTTTAAGGATGCAATGCAGGCAGTTTCGTCCGCACTTTTGGCGGGCTACTCTATGGAAAATGCATGGAGGGAGGCGGAGAAGGAGCTGGAGGAACTTCACGGGAGCACTTCGCTGATGTTGGTGGAGGTACACCAGATAAACGCTGGAATCGAGATGAATGAGCCACTCGAAAAGCTTCTGGCAGACTTCGGCGCGAGGAGTGGATGTGAGGATATTGAGAGCTTTGCGGAGGTATTCTCTTTTGCGAAGCGGAGTGGAGGTGATTTTGTTAAAATCATCCGAACTACCGTGCAAAAGCTCGTAGGAAAGATTGAAGTCGAGAGGGAGATCGCCACGGTTTTAGCCGGGAAAAAGCTTGAGGGAAGGGTCATGAGCGCGATGCCAATCACGATATTGGCGTATATGACATTTTCATCGGGAGATTTTCTTGACGTGCTGTACGGAAATACGGCGGGGATTCTCATCATGAGTGCGGCGTTGGCGGTATACGCAGTGGCGATGGGACTGTCTGGACATATTCTGGATATTCAGGTGTAGGGAGGTGAAATGTGTGGTCGTGTGTGGAATTGCCTTACTTTTCTCTGGATTGCTGTGGATAAGACGCAGAAAAGATTTACAGGGGCAGTGGAAAAAGGTGGTTGGAATTCTGCTGGCAGCATCTGCGCTCGGATGCGTGGAGGGGGTGGCGATGCGACTCAATATGATACCCTTCGATGGGAGCCGTCTTGAGAGAAGGGAGAACGGCAAGGGGGACTATGAGCGGAAGCTTGGGCTGGGCATTGAGGGGAGAGAAGAGGAGATTGATTATGTGCTCACCGTGCCGGAGCAGCTGCTGTCCGAGGAGGAGGAGCGAGGGTATCTGGCGTTGGCGCGGGAGGAGATTGCGTGGGAATTTGCGGGGGAGAATGCGTCACAAAACTGTGTCAGGGAGAAGGTTGTGATACATGATACTTACCAGGGTGGAAAGGTCGGGGCAGAGTGGAGCTTCGATAATTACAAGATTATGGATCGGGAAGGGAACGTCATCGGGGAGGAGATTCTGGAGGAGGGAGAGCTTGTGGGCGCAAGGGTAACGTTGACTTGCGGGAGCTCTGTCGAGATGGAGGAATTTTACTTTCGAGTTTTTCCTAAAATTTTAGGAGAGGAGGAGTCGTTTTTCGCGCAATTAGAGAAACTCCTCATCGCACAGGGGGAGAGACGGGGGGAATCATTTCTTGAGCTGCCAGGAAAAGTGGGAGGATACCGTTTGAAATGGCGGGAAAAGAAAGATTGGACGCCGGAGAAAATTCTTCTGTTTGGCGTGGTACTTGCCCTGTTTGTGCCGCTTTTACAGCGGGAGCGGGAAAAAGAGCAGAAAAAGAGGCGGGCGTGTCTGCTGGAGCTGGAATATTCCGATATGGTGAGTAAAATGGCGCTTTTGCTCAGCTCTGGGATGACGGTGCAGGGCGCGTGGAAAAAGATTGCATTTTCTTATGAGAAAAAGCGTGGATGGAACGAGACGGTGGAAATGCCAGTCTATGAGGAGATGCTGATTGCCTGCCGGGAGATTGAAAATGGCATGGAGGAAGTGCGGGCATATGGAAGATTCGGTGATCGGTGTGGGCAGGCGGCATACCGCAGATTCAGCAACATTCTGACACAGAATCTAAGAAAGGGCGGGTGCGCGTTGATTGGACTTTTGGAGGAGGAGGCGCAGATGGCTTTTGAGGAGAGAAAAAGAGCGGCAAAAAAATATGGGGAGGAGGCCGGCACAAAGTTGCTGTTCCCGATGATGATCATGCTTGCGATCGTCATGATGATATTGATTGTCCCGGCCATGTCGGCATTTCAAATTTAAAATTTCAGACTTAGAATGGGGGTATAGGATGAGAGGAATCAGAGAGTTTATCAAAGAAGAGGACGGTGTAGGGGTTGTGGAACTTATTTTAATATTAGTTGTCTTAATCGGCCTTGTCTTGATTTTTAAGGAGCAGTTGACGGATCTGGTGAATAATATTTTTGACACGATTACCGGAAAAGCGGGAAAGGTTTGATATGAAGCGGGGGAGTATCACAGTATTTTCTGCGTTGTCATTTATGTTGATCGCGTCATTTTTATTCGCTTTGCTGGAGGCGGGAAGAGACTATCAGCTGAGTGTCTATGCAGATCTGACGTCAGATCTGTCCATAGAATCAGTTTTTGCAGAGTATCAGCCGAAGCTGTGGCAGGATTACCATCTTTTGGCTCTGGATGGGGCGTACGGCGGAGAGAATTTTGGGATCGAGTATGTGACAGGTGTACTTGGGGCAAGGATTCGCAAGAATCTTGACCTGAAGGGAGCCGCCGGGCAGATGATGGGGATTGCGCATTCGGATTCCTATGCAGGAGAATATGAGCTTTTGACCGATGGAGAGGGCAGCGTTTTTCTGCGACATATCGCAGATTATATGCAGAAGAATCTTCCGATTGAGATGGTGCAGAAGCTCTATGATCAATGTGTGAAAAAAGAAGAGATAGAGAATGGTCGGCAGACAGGGGGCTGCGTAGAAAATGCACAGAAAGCCATCGAGGATGCAAAAAAGGAGCGGGAGCAGCAGAAAGAGGGGGATGCGGATAGAATACTTCCCGAGACACCTGGCAGAATAGAGGAGAATCCGCTTGCGCTTGTACTACAGATAAGACGGAATGCACTGCTTGGCATAGTGACAGGAGGAATCGGAGAGCTCTCGGACAGGAGAGGAGCGGCGAATGTGGTAGAAAAGAGGGTTCTGGAAAAGGGAAGTACGGAGCACGCCCCGCAGGCGAACCTCTATGATAGAGTGCTGGTTTTGGAATATATGGATCGGTATTTTTCGGATTATTTGAGTGAAATGTCGCATCATGCACGCGCATATGAACTAGAGTATGTCCTCTGTGGGAAGGAAACAGATAAAGATAATCTGGAAGGAGTGGTGGAGAGACTCCTGCTGATTCGGGAGGCGGCGAACGTGACACATATTCTGGCGGACGCCAAGAAGCGGAGCGAGGCGCTTGGCGTGGCGAATGTCCTCGCCGGATTTACGGGCAACCCAGTGGTTGTACAGGTGGTGCAGATTGGGGTTGTCGCGGCGTGGGCGTATGTGGAGAGCATTCTGGACATTCGTGCGTTGCTTGCAGGGGATCGGGTCGCGCTTTTAAAAAATGGCGATGAGTGGACGACCTGCCTGGGGGGCCTGACGGAGGTGCTGGGGGACGGCACAAAGTCAAAGGATTGTGCGTACGGGTTTTCTTACCAAGATTATTTAAAAGGTTTTTTGTTTACGATGGGGAGCGAAAAACTTGCATACCGTATGCTGGATATCATAGAGCAGAATATCAGACAGGTTCCGGCGTACCGAAATTGCAGGGTGGACCATCTGATCTGCGGAATCGCCTATCGGATAGAATACACGGCGGATCCGCTGTTTTGGAACTTTTCGGTGCTGGGCAGCGCGGAGCCTGAGGGAAGGATTTTTTATAGCAATAAAAGTTTTTCTTATTACTAAATGGGAGGAGGGTATCGCGGTGTCTCTTTATTTTTTAGAAAATTCAGAACAAATATATGAAACAATAAAAGTAGAATCTCTCCCTGGAAGTACATTTTCATTTAAAAGTTTGGTAGGTACATATCGAAATTCTTGTAAGGAGACACCGCGATGCCCTCGTCTTCTGGCTGCCTTCACGCTGGAGGCTGCCGCCATTCTACCGCTTCTTACCTATTTTTTTGTGAGTATCTTATTCTTTTTCCGAGTCATGCAGGTACAGCTTGAAGTTCAGAAAGTGCTAAATGATACGGGGAGAGAACTGTCTGTCACTCTGACAGGGGAAACGAGGGATTCCATGGCGGAGCCGCTTGGCGCCAATGTGTTGTTTCAGAAGAAAATAGCTGGAGGGGAGGAGGTAAAGCAGTATGTGAGTGGAGGGAGTATCGGCATCAGTTTGTTGGAATCACAGTTTTCAGAGCAAGAAATTCTATTGAGGGCACGATACCGTATGCAGCTGCCGATCAATTTTTTTGGAATGGGGGATCTGTGGCTGACACAGAAGGCTGATTGCAGGAAATGGAACGGCTGGCGCGGTGTTGGAGAGGCGGAGGGGCCAGGGGCATGGGTTTATATGACAGAAAACGGAAGCGTGTATCATGTGTCGGATGCCTGCACACATTTAAAGTTGTCTGTTCGATCAGCCGACTATAGGACGATCAACGCCGAAAGGAATGAAAATGGGGGGCGATATCACCCCTGTTCACTGTGTGCCGGGGGTGGTGTCACAGGTGGTCTACTCTATATTACGGATCAAGGTGACCGTTATCACACAGATATCAGTTGTGGTGGTATCAAGCGCACGATTTTGCTTGTCCGTTTGGAGGAGGCCGGACAGCGGAGAAAGTGCAGCAGATGCGGAGGTTAAAGATGGGGGAAGGAGGGGGGATTTGTTTGGTTGGAGAGACAGTGCTTTTGGGGGTGCTCGGTATGGCTGCTTACAAGGACTGGAAGGAGCAGCGCGTCTATTTGCAGATGCTGTTTGTTGCTGGGATTGCAGGACTAATCTTGCATCTGCTCTATGAGGAACATACGCTCGTAGATCTGCTTGGCGGTGTGGGAGTGGGAGTTGTGATACTTCTGATTTCCTGGGGTGGAGGAGAATGTATCGGCCTGGGGGATGGAATGATGCTGATGGTCAGTGGATTATTTCTCGGATTTTGGGATAATTTAAGACTGCTTATGACGGCATTGCTGCTGGTGGGAGGTGTGGCATTATTTTTACTTGTGATAAAGAAAAAGAAGAGAAGTTACAGAGTGCCGTTTTTGCCATTTCTTCTGGCCGCATATCTATTCCAGCTGGGATGATAGGGTGTGTGCGAGGGAGTTTGACGGTCGAGGCTGCGATTATTCTAGCGGTGCTGCTGTTTTTGTTCGCATTTACAATGGAAAGTGGGATTCAGATGTATACTGAGTGCAGAGATACAGCCATTGCTATCCAGGGGGAGGCAGAAATGGATATCATAGAAAAATTTTATTTTTGGCAAAGGATAGGAAGTATTACAGAAAATGAAGATGGATTATATCAGAAAGCTGACGGCGAGTTATATGGTTTTGGAGCAGGAGATTGATCTGGCACCCTGGGAGGAGCGTATGATTGCCAGTGTGTCAGGACAAAATATATTATTTGCAGAGTGTGTTAGGGAGGACGGAGGAAACTGTCTGTGGTACGACATTACGGGAAAGCAAGCCCTGGATACGAGACTTGAATGTGCAGAATTGGGGCTGGAATTGTTATGTAAAATTCTGATGGGTGTTTATGAATCGGTGGAAATTCTAGAGAGCATTCTTCTGCAGGCGGAAGGATTGCTGCTTTTGCCGGAGAGTGTCTTTGTGGATTGCCGGAGTGAACAGATTTATTTTTGTTATTATCCTGGAAGTCAAAAAGGCACGGGGGAAGCATTTACGAATTTCATGGAATACCTGCTCACCAAGCTGGATCATCGGGATGAGCGGGCGCTAAAAATGGCATATGAGATGTACGATCACGCTGTGAGAGTCGGGGGAGAGGGAAGCCTAAGAGAGCTGAAGAATCTGCTCTGCATATCTTATGGACAAGAAGAAGTGCAGGATACGCCAACTGCCGAGCCGGGACTTGGGCAGAAGGGGGAAGTAGAAAAGAGCATCCAGCAGTCCAAAGCAGAAGTGCAGATACACAAAGAGAAATTGGAACAGAGCGATACATCGAAAGAGAAAGATGGGTTGATAGAAAGGCTCCGCATTGCCGCAAAACAGGGGTGGGATTCCCTGATCGGGGGGAGAAAATTGGAGTGGTTTCGCCGATTACCCGGCAGCGGAGCGAAGCCAAAAGAGAAGATTTTTCCTGTACATTGGGGAGGGATGCGCCAAGGCAAGGAGGAATTTGTCTTTGAACCTGAACCGGAGGGAGAAAAATTGGTGGTGCGCCCGACGGTTTTGCTGTCGGAGATTAGGGGGAAAGTGAATGGGGTGTTGCGCTATGAAGGAGAGGAAAGTTTTAAAGATCTTGTCATCACTGAAATACCTTATCTCATCGGGAGTGAGCAGGGATGCAGCGGCTACATTCCAAGTCCAACTGTCAGCAGGCAGCATGCAAAGATCACCCGGAAGGAGGAGGTTTACTTTATCGAGGATCTCAACTCGGCCAATGGAACCTGCGTAGGGGGAGAGATACTGGATTATAAGAGGAAAGTGAGTCTTAAGAAAAATGAAGTCGTGATCTTTGCCAATGAAAAATTTAGATTTATTTAAGAAAATACAGGCTGCGTGGATTTGCATTCTGTCAGCCGAATCTCTATAATAACGGTATTGATAAGGAAGGGCGTGAGGATAGAGATGGCATGCAGAGAAATAGACGAGATGTTTTGCAGAGAGGGATATCGGTTCCTTAAGGGAAAGCCAGAGGAAGTTGGGCTCTATTACAAATATTGGAACGAGGGTTTTTATGTCGTTCTGGTTATCGATTTAAGACATGGCTCCTGCGTGACAGCGGAGCAGCACAGGATCATGGAGGAGCGGGTCAAAGGGAACTTTTATCATCCAAAGGGAATATTGACAGACTTTCCCGAGGGATTTCCAGTGTATCATGTGGAGACGCTCACGTTGCTGGTTGGCGAATCCGGGGAAATGTTGAGATCTCTGTGTACACAGTGCTGTAATGTGTGGGGATTTCTTCCCGGAGAGAGAAGATTGTTGGTCTATGAGAATCAACCGGGAGAGTTTTTGGGTCTGCGCCGGGCATGTGAAGAGTTGACGCGTGGACAACTTGATGCGGGAGAAAAAGCTAAAAGGTTGAGATTTGACCAGTCTATGCCCTGGGTGACGATCGGGCTGGTTGCTATCAATTTTATCGTATACCTCATTCTGGAATTTTTCGGAGATACGACAGATGGAAGATTCATTGCTGCGCACGGCGGGATGCACCCGGCACTGCTTCTTTATGAACACCAATGGTGGAGGCTTTTCACAGCTGGATTTCTCCATTTTGGCGCGGCGCATCTGGTAAATAATATGCTCATTCTTTGCTGTATGGGATTTCGTGTGGAGCGGATTGCGGGGCATCTGCGCATGTTGGCAATCTACATGGTCTCTTTGCTGGGTGGCAGCCTACTTTCCTTTGGGATGATGCTTTGGCAGGGGGCTTATGCGGTATCAGCGGGGGCATCCGGTGCGGTATTCGGGATTATCGGCGGATTTTTGTGGATGGCAATTTGCGACAGAGGACGCATGGGAGGAGCCACAGTGAGAAAAGTCCTGTTTATGCTTGCACTCACAACCTATTATGGTTTCACGACAAGCGGTGTTGATGCCTGGTGTCATGTAGGCGGTGCCCTATCGGGATTTCTCACCGCGATGGTTTTATATCACAGAAAATATCAAAAATATTGATTTTGGGGAAGAAAGTTTATATACTGAGAAGAGTGTTTTAACGAAAGAGTCTATGAGCTGAATGGAGGCTGTGAATGAAAGTAAATATTTATTACGGTGGAAGAGGTTTGCTGGATGATCCGACCCTATATGTGCTAAATAAAATGGAAGAGGTGTTGCGTGAGCTGCGCGTTGCAGTGGAGAGGATTAATATATTTGAGCATAAGAATGAGATTGCTACACTTCCCCAGACGATGAAGGAGGCGGATGGCATCATACTGGCGACGACTGTGGAATGGCTGGGGATTGGCGGTTATATGCAGCAGTTTCTGGATGCCTGCTGGCTGTATGGGGACAAGGAGAAGATTCAGGCGACATATATGCAGCCGATCGTCATGTCCACGACCTACGGCGAGCGGGAGGGCGAGATGACGCTGGCAAATGCATGGGAGATTCTGGGTGGATTGCCATGCCCGGGACTTTGTGGGTATGTGGAAGATCTTGTCAGCTTTGAAATGAACAAAGACTATACCGTTATCATCGAGAAAAAAGCAGAGAATTTGTATCGCACGATCTCGCAGAAGATGAAAAGTCTTCCGACCAGCAACCAGGCGGTTAAGCAGAGTGTCTTGCGCACGCCACAGATGGAACTCACGCCGCAGGAGAGTGAGCAGTTATCCAAGTATGTATCCGATGACACTTATGTCAAAAAGCAGAAGGAGGATATCCGGGAACTGGCATCGATGTTCAAGGATATGATGGGGAAGGCTGACCAGGGTGATGATACCGTTTATATTGAACGGTTTAAAGAGAAGTTTACGCCGCAGGAGGGTTTTTGTGCACGGTATTTGTTTCTTTTGGCAAATCGAAAAAAGCCGCTGTTTATCGGAGTGAATCAGGAGGAATTGACGATTTATTATGGGCAGGAGGAGAACATTGATATCTATGCGAAGCTCTCACCGGAGGTCATGGATGGGATCATTGGAGGAAGAATGACATTCCAGCGGGCTTTTATGACAGGCGAGATGACTGCAAAGGGAAATTTTAAGATCTTGCGCATGCTCGATTCAATATTCAATTTTGCGTAAGCGGGAGTGAGATAATAAAGGTGCAGCCGTCTCCAGGGCGCGATATACATTCCAGTGTACCGTGATGAGATTCGGCAATTTGCCGTGTGATGACAAGTCCAAGCCCGCTTCCACCTGTTTTGGAGGTGATGAATGGCTGAAAGATTGAGTCTGCAATAGCCGGCGCTAAGCCGCCGCCAAAATCCTGTACGGAGATGTGCATCATGCTATTTTCAGAGTAGATATGAAGATTGACAGTGCCAGAGTTATGCATCGCTTCGTAGGCATTCTTGATGATGTTGACGATGGCCTGCTTTAATAGCTGCGGATCCAGTTCGATGAGTGGAAGGTCGTCCTCAAGTACCATATTACAGACAAAATTATTCCATGACAGAGCCCGGATCGCGGAGGTAATCTGGTGCATGAAAGAGTAAATGTTAATCTGCATCAGATTTAAGTTATCGCACAAACGGGCAGAGGAGAGTTGGGTCACCATATTTTTAAGAAAATCGATTTCTGACATAGCCTCGTTCCAGTAGTCAAAATCAAGCACTTCCGGATGCTTTTTTGCAACTAGCTGCATGGAACCGTTGACTAAAGTAATCGAATTTTTTACTTCATGAAAAATATTAAGGTAATCCTTGTTGGTTAGCAATGTGTCCCCTCCACCTGATCTGGAAAACGTTAACATAGACTGTACAAAATAGTTTAACATCTGCACAAACGAAGTTCAACCACAAAAGTACAACAAAATTCGACAGCTGTAAGAAATTGGAGGAAAAAATGGGAAAAGAAGACTGTATTTTTTGCAAAATTGTCGCGGGGGAGATTCCCTCAAATACAATTTATGAGGATGAGATGTTCCGGGTAATTCTCGACCTTGCTCCAGCGGCCAAAGGGCATGCACTGATTCTACCGAAGGCGCACTGTGCTGACATCTACGAGATTGATGAAGAGGTGGCAGGTCGGGCAATGAAGCTGGCAAAAAAGCTGGCGATTCACATGGCAGGGGTCCTCGGATGTGACGGATTTAATATTCTGCAGAATAACGGCGAGGTGGCTGGACAGACGGTATTCCATTTCCATATGCACCTGATCCCACGTTACCGAGGGGCACAGAATAGCGATATTTTGCAGTGGACGCAGGAGATGTTTTCTGCGGAGGAGATGGCAAAGGTTCGAGATTCTTTAAAGTGCGATTAGAGCCAAGAGAAGGCTGCTGTGAATCCAGACAATCGATTTTTTGCGGGATTTTAGCAAGAATAAGTTTAGGTCAAGTTCACCGTGTGGCGTTTCTTGCTACAATTCTACAGGAAAAAAGTGCTTAGATTTCGTGGCAGCCTGTTGTGATTCAGTTATTTTTATGTGGCATTCTCTATCAGACCTATGATGGTATCGATGGAGTTGTGCGCGTTGCCCTGCTCCATGGCATGGATATAAGAATCTTTTTTGTCAGAAACGTGTGTGATGGCCTCCAACAGTGTAGTGTTTGTGAGGGATTCCTCCTCCAAAACATAACTGAAACCCTGAGCGCGGAATGAGTTTGCATTCAGAATCTGATCCCCACGGCTTGCAGCGATGGAGAGCGGAATCAGAATATTCGGTTTACGCAGAGCCAGGAGTTCACAGATTGCGTTGGCGCCAGCCCGGGAGATCACAAGCTCAGCGAGGGCAAATAGATCGGCAAGTTCCTGATTTGCGTATTCAAATTGGGCATAGCCTGGTACGGAATCAAGTGTGTCGTCGAGATTGCCTTTTCCGCAGATATGAATGATGTTGTGATTTTTCAGTAGCTCCGGGAGTAGGTTACGGATCGCTGTGTTGATCGCGCGGGAGCCACTGCTGCCTCCGATGATTAGGATCGTTGGCTTGGAGCGCTCACGGAAGTGGCAGAGACCAAATCCCTTTGCGGCGTCCCCGGATAAAAGTTCCTCGCGAATTGGAGAGCCGGTTAGGACTGCTTTTTCTTTCGGCAGATAATTTATGGTTTCCGGGAAATTGCAGCACACCTTTGTCGCCTTGGGTATAGCGATTCGGTTGGCAAGTCCGGGTGTCAGATCTGATTCGTGGATAATGACGGGGATTTTCCAATGCCTGGCCGCCAGCACGACAGGGACGGACACGAAACCGCCCTTGGAAAAAACGACATCTGGTTTTAACTTCTTTAGAAGCTTCACAGACTGTCTATAACCTTTCAGCACTTTAAAGGGATCAGAAAAATTCTTGGGGTCAAAGTAGCGGCGCAGTTTACCGGAGGAAATACCGTAATAGGGGATTCCTTGTTCCTCAATCAAGCGTTTTTCAATGCCTTCATAAGAACCGATATAAGTAATTTCATAACCTTTTTTCTGTAAGGCAGGGAGCAGTGCAATATTCGGTGTTACATGCCCTGCGGTGCCGCCCCCGGTCATCACAATTTTTTTCATAGAACAAACCCCTTTCCTGTGGTCCACTTCACTATTTATAATACCCGTATGCCCAAAAGTCAAGAAAAGACTTGTAAATTCGGGAATATAGAATAAAATAAAAAAAGAACCTTATAAAAACGTTACCGCGGGCAG
>CAJLGN010000010.1 GCA_905206195.1 uncultured Roseburia sp. | reverse complement strand
TTTGCAGAAATGTGCGCGCTCCTTACAAAATCTTGGTCGTCCACTTCGAGCAGTCCCAGACCTCGCCCACGACATCCTGATAAAATTCCGGCTCGTGGCAGATTAAAAGTACTGTCCCCCGATACTCCCTCAGCGCGCGCTTCAACTCATCCTTCGCGTCCACGTCCAGATGGTTCGTCGGCTCGTCCAAGAGCAGGACATTCGTGGTGCGATTCATCAGCTTGCACAGGCGCACCTTCGCCTGCTCCCCACCGCTTAAAACGCGCACCTGGCTCTCGATATGCTTCGTGGTCAGCCCGCAGCGCGCCAGCGCCGCACGCACTTCATACTGTGTAAATGCCGGAAACTCCTCCCATATCTCCCCGATACAGGTATTCTTATTCTCGCCCTTCATCTCCTGCTCGAAATAACCGATCTCCAGATTTTCACCCTGCTCCACACTTCCTTTTAAAGCCGGAATCAGCCCGAGGAGACTCTTTAAAAGCGTCGTCTTTCCGATTCCGTTTGCACCGACTAGCGCGATCTTGTGCCCGCGCTCCAATGCGATGTCAAGCGGTCTTGAGAGCGGCTCGTCGTAGCCGATGACAAGCCCCTTCGTCTCAAAAATATACTTGCCCGGCGTTCGCCCCATCTGGAACGAAAACTCCGGCTTTGGACGCTCCGCGGCAAGCTCGATGACCTCCATTTTGTCCAGCTTCTTCTGGCGGGACATCGCCATATTGCGCGTCGCCACACGCGCCTTGTTTCGCGCCACGAAATCTTTTAATTCGCTGATCTCCTGCTGCTGTTTGCGGTAAGCCGCCTCCAGCTGGGACTTTTTCACCTCGTACACTTCCTGAAATTTATCATAATCTCCGACATAGCGGTCCAGACGCTGGTTCTCCATATGGTAGATGATATTGATGACTTCATTTAAGAACGGGATATCGTGAGAAATCAGGATAAACGCATTCTCATATTCCTGTAGGTAGCGCTTCAACCACGCGATATGCTCTGCGTCGAGATAGTTCGTCGGCTCGTCCAAAAGCAAAATATCCGGCTTTTCCAAAAGCAGCTTCGCCAGCAGCACCTTCATGCGCTGTCCTCCACTCAAATCCGCCACATCGTGCTCCAGGCCCAGCTCCAAAAGTCCAAGGGCGCGCGCAACCTCCTCCACTTTCGCGTCGATAATATAAAAATCGTGCATCGTCAGAGCATCCTGAATCACGCCCAGCTCCTCCATCATGGCATCCATGGCATCCGGATCTGCATCGCCCAGCGAATCACAGATCCCGTTCATCTTCTCCTCCATCTCAAACAGCCATGCAAAAGCGGATTTTAAAACACACTCAATCGTCATCCCCCGCTCCAGGGTGGAGTGCTGATCCAGATAGCCGACTCTCACATTCTTCGCCCACTCCACCTTGCCCTCGTCCGGCACCAGCTTTCCGGTTACGATATTCATAAATGTGGACTTGCCCTCCCCGTTCGCACCGACCAATCCGATGTGCTCTCCCGCCAACAGGCGAAAGGATACGTCATCAAAAATGGCCCGGTCACCAAATCCGTGCGTCAGATGTTCTACATTTAAAATGCTCATACTTCTCCTCTTTCCGTTTCCAATTTATTTTTTCAAAAAGAAAAAATACAAAAGCACCGCCGCACCAAGCACGATGCGGTACCAGCCAAACACCTTGAAATCATGTCTTCGGATGTAGCTCAGCAAAAATTTAATGACGACGATGGACACGAAAAATGCACTCACCATACCGCCGAGAAGGATGATCAACTCATGCCCTGTCAGTGTAAATCCGAAATCCAAAAGCTTTAGCAGGCTCGCGCCAAGCATCACCGGAATCGCCAGAATAAAGGTAAATTCGCTCGCCGCCTTTCTCGAAACGCCGAGCAAAAGTGCGCCGACTATGGTTGCCCCAGAGCGGGAGGTTCCCGGAAATGCCGCCGCTAAAAGCTGGAACACACCGATTGCCACCGCCATCTTCCATGTGATCTGCCGCATCGAATCTACCGCTGCACTTCTTCCGTGATTGCGGTTTTCCACCGCAATGAAAGCGATGCCGAACACGATCAACGCAATCGACACACACACCGGATTATAAAAGAGCTTGTCGCAGGTATCGTCCAACCCCAGCACCACAAAAACGATGGCAGGCAGACATGACACCACGATCTTAAGCCAATTGACGATGATCTCCATGCGCACAGTAACCGGCCCAATCACCCAAAACTCCCGCCTCCAGAGGTCGCTGGATTTCCCGGATCGCGCCACACCGGAACTGGATGCGCTCCTCTGACCAGACCCCGACTTCGCCGCTGCACCGGAGCGCACCACCGCCTCGGAGGAAGTCAGAGTAAACGGCCAGATCAAATTCCAAAACAACACAATCACTGCCAGGATTGCCCCCAGCTGCACCACCACCAAAAACATATCCCAGAACTCTTTGCTGACATCCAGTGTCAGAAACTCATTTAGGAGAATCATGTGCCCGGTGCTGCTGATGGGTAACCACTCGGTGATTCCCTCCACGATACCAAAAATAATTGCTTTGATAAACTCTAACATAGTCACTCCTTATTCTTTATTCCACAGGGCACGGCTTGCTCCCACTCCATCTTATCACACTGCTGGCACAGCTCTCCACTATTCGACATTCAACATTTTTTTCGTCTTCTTAAATACGTGAAAATATGCCGGAAACAAAAAGATATCTGCAAAAACCCAAGCCACAGGACTCGCGAAGCACGCCGCCATGAAGCCGAAGATCGGGACAAACACAAACCCCACCAGCGTGCGCGCGAACATCTCGAATACGCCGGCAAGAATCGCAAACTTGCTGTAGCCCATCCCCTGAATCAAAAAGCGCACAATATTTACAAAAGCAAGTGGGATATAAAACATACTGTTGATCAACAGGAACCGCTGTACCTCCGCGATGACCTGCCCCTCGGCTTGCTCCACAAAAAATAATGCCAGATGCTCCCCTGCGAACAGCAAAATCAGGAATGCCACTATAGAATATCCGATGCCGAGCACAGAGCAGGACTTTAATCCGGTCTGAATGCGATCCATCTTCTTCGCCCCCACATTCTGTCCACCGTAAGTCGCCATCGTGGAGCCAAGCGCGTCAAACGGACAGCAGAAGAACAGACCGATCTTACTTCCAGCTGTCATCGCCGCAACCGCGTTCGATCCGAGCGCGTTCACCGCACTCTGCAGCACAACACTTCCGATCGCAGTGATCGAGTACTGCAATCCCATCGGCACTCCCATCCCGCAGAGCGTCGCCATATAAGAGAGATTGACCCTTCGCTCCTCCTGATCCGTGCGCAGAATCTCAAACTTCTTTAAGCTGTACACCAGACACCCAATTCCAGATACCGCCTGAGAGATCACCGTCGCGAGAGCCGCTCCCGCAACTCCCATATCAAATGTGATAATGAACACGAGATCCAGCGCAATATTCAGCACCGATGCCAGAGTCAGAAATACCACCGGCGTCCTGCTGTCACCCATCGAGCGGATGATCCCGGAAATCAGATTGTAGAGATACGTCGCCGGTATCCCCGCGAATATGATAACAATATATGCGTAAGCGCCGTCGATAATGTTATCCGGCGTCCGCATCAACATTAGGATCGGCCTGCAGAGCAACACCGTAGCCACCGTCATCACCGCAGAAAAAATGACTGCCAGATACACCGCATTCATCATAAATGCGCGCATTCCCCGGTGATCGCCGGCGCCGAACTTATGCGCAAGCGGAATCGCAAATCCGTTGCACACGCCCATACAAAAGCCGATAATTAAAAAGTTTAAAGAGCCGGTGGAACCCACCGACGCCAGCGCGTCCACGCCCAGAAATCTCCCGACGATCAATGTGTCCACCAGATTGTAAAACTGCTGAAATAAAAATCCAAACAAAAGCGGCACCGAAAACCCCAGAATCAGCCTCATCGGCGATCCGTCTGTCATATCCTTTGTCACAATCCATACCCCACTTCATTTCAGATGTCACTGCAATATTTATAAAAAATCTCAAAAAAGCTGCCCGTTCGGATCATTCCGCTGGTGTCCATCTCCAGCTCCTCCCACAAGTCTTCGTTTATGTAAGAATGCAGGGAAGATACAAATTCATTGTACACATCATCGAACGCTTCCTTCTCACGCTTCTCCACAATATTGGACTTATTCGCCTGCGTCAGCTCCTCATTGTACTTATTCAGGCACTTGATAAAATAATATCCGTTCTCCACCGGAATCATTCCAGAAATCTCACCGTTGTCCATCTGAAACGCGACATCCTCCACCTCCTGCAAAAGATCGTCCCTCGAGACTGTCACTTGAATCGCAGGCAGTCTGTTGTAATTATTCGCCACAGCTGCAAAATCGTCCCCGTCCGAGAGCTTCCGCGCCACCTCGGCGGCCTTGTCCGCGTCCTCCACATAAATCTGCATAATTTCCATGACTCTCGCCTCGTCGTCGCTCACCTCCTCATCGACCTCGCTGGTCAGCGAATTATAGAGCTTCTGAGAGAGTGCATAGCGCCCGTAATACTCCTTGATCTCAATTTCTGAGACACTGAGGTAATCGCGCTCCTCCTGCAACAGGGAGACATAATATTCCTTTGCGGCCTCCGACACCTTGCCAGCCTCCTCCTCCGACAGCGCGATTCCGCGCGACTCTGCCAAAAGAGCCATACAGTAGACTCTGGTCAGCTCATCGAGTGTGAGATCTTTCACATAAGTCACGAGAGAATCATCCCCGAAATCGTGCTGCCACAGGTCAATCGTGTAGGCGGTTCCGTAGATATTCTGATAGTTTGTCAGGTAGACCCTTGCCTCCTTGAGCCCACAATTCCTCCCGCCTATTTTAAATACCTGTTTGTTGCCGATCGTTCCTGAGACCACAATCTGCGTGCTGCCAATCTGACAGCCACACAAAAACACCGCCATGCAGACAGCCAAAAGGATGCCGCACATCCCTCTTTTTATCCTCTCTCTTTCCATGTAACGCACCCTTTTAATCACTCCATCGCTTTTAAAATGCTTCTCGCCACGGAAATACCGTTCGCCGACGCCTGCTGTAACCCTCTCGTCACGGAAGCTCCGTCCCCGATGGCGCGCAGCCCCTTCACACTGGTCTCAAAATCCGTATCCACGACCACTTTATTGGAATAGAACTTCACTTCCACACCGTAGAGCAGCGTCTCATCACTCGCGATACCAGGCGTCACCTTATCAAGCGCCATGATCATCTCCTCGATATCGACCATGATGCGGTGCGGGAACACCAAAGAGAGATCTCCCGGAACTGCATCCTTTAGGGTGGGGATCAAGTTGTTCCTGCAAAGCCGCTCCTCCGTTGTTCTTCTGCCGCGCTTGAAATCGCCGAAGGTCTGCACCAGGATCCTGCCGTCGCAGAGCATATTGGAGAGCTGTGCAATCTGCTTGCCGTACTCGATCGGCGTCTTGAACGGCTTCGTGAAATTCTTGGACACCAGAATGGCAAAATTGGTATTATCCGTCTTTAAATCCTTGGACTTGTAAGCGTGACCGTTCACCACGGCCAGCCCATCGTCATAGTACTCGGAGGCCACTTCCCCGGCGGGATTAGTACAAAACGTGCGCACCTTGTCATCGAAGGTCGGTGTGTGGTACACAAGCTTCGCCTCGTAGAGATTCTCATTCAAAAACTCCATGACCTCGTCGCGCACCTCCACGCGGACGCCCACATCCACCGTACCGACCCTCGTCTCGATGTCATGCTGATTGCAGATGTGCGAGAACCAGTCCGCGCCCTCTCGCCCCACCGCGGAGATAATCTCCCGCGCCGTGTAAGTCTCGTCCTTGTCGGTGATCACGCCCTTCACCTGGTTATCCTCGATGATGATATCCTTCACCATGGTGTTAAACTCCATCTCCACGCCCTCGGAGAGCAGATGCTCCTGCAGTCTCGCGTAAATCTTGTAGCCCTCCTCCGTTCCGAGATGGCGAATCGGACACTCAATCAACTTCAGATTGGCGTTGATCGCCTTTCTGCGGATCTCCCGAATCTCTTTTTCCTTGTCCACCCCGTACACCTTGGTGTCCGCCCCGAATTTCAGATAGATATCATCCGACTCTCTGAGCAGCTCCACCGTCCTGTCGTAGCCCAAAATCTCCGGCAGATTGCCCCCAACATCCGGGGAGAGTGACAGCTTTCCGTCCGAAAACGCACCTGCTCCTGCAAATCCGGTCGTGATGGAGCACGGCTTGCAGCCCACGCAGATCTTGGTCTTGCGCTTTGGGCATTCGCGCTTCTCAATCCTTCTCCCCTTCTCGATCATAAGCACCCTCAGATCCCTCTTCGCATGAATCAGCTCATACGCACAAAAGATGCCCGAAGGCCCCGCTCCAATAATAATCACATCATAATTCTTCATATCCACATCCTACCCTTTCTTATACGCTTCAGATTTGCCCCAGCACAACTACGCCTCCACAATCAGATACCTGCCGTCCGGCAGTGGGAACACCTCACTCGCCTCCGCCAGCTCACCGTCACTCATCCCGGCGATGTCGACGCCTTCCTCGTCAAAATAAGTGCGCACCTCCCTGATATTTTTAACCACAACAGCCATGCAATCCTCGAGAAATTCCTCCGCTTCCTCCACACTTTCCGCCACAGGCTCACGAAACAGCTTCCCCTGCTGCGCGAGAAAAGCGTTCAGACATCCCTCATCATACATACTGATTTCCTCCAAATTGCTATATTTTTGCACCCTTTAGTCTACCATAAATACAAATCTATTCCAAGCTTCTTTAGCTCCCGGTAAATCGCCGCCACGGGAAGCCCTACAACATTATTATAGTCGCCATCGATTTTGTCAATAAAAATTGCACATTTTCCCTGAATTCCATATGCGCCAGCCTTGTCCATCGGCTCCCCGGTCGCGATATAGCGCCGGATCTCATCCTCGTCCATCGGGCGCATCTGCACATTGGTTCGCTCGTGGAAGGTAATCTGTCCCGCCCGCCCCGAATCTCCCAGAAACACAAGACAAACGCCGGTGTACACCGCGTGCGTGTTGCCGGAGAGCAGCGACAGCATCCGAAACGCATCCGCCTCATCCTTTGGCTTTCCGAGAATTTTGCCCGCGCAGGCGACGATGGTGTCCGCGCCGATCACCATGATATCCTGCGGCGTCATCCACTGTGCATGGCTCTCCCCGTAGGACTTTACCATCGATGCGATCTCCTGGGCCTTCTGTGATGCCAGTTCCCGGACGACCTCGCTGGGCTCTGTCGCTCTGACAATCTCCTCCCCCTTCGCCGGACAGACGGCAAAAGTGAGTCCGATCTGCTCCAACAGCTCCTTTCTCCGCGGTGACGCGGAGGCCAATATAATCTCTCCCATATGCTCTTATCCTCTCTTTTCGATTTCCTATACCGCAATGACCTCACCGAGTCGGAAGGAATATAGCAGCCGCTCCTTGACCTTAAACTCCCGCTCTCCCCCACTGTTAAAAATGCGCTCCAGCGCCTCCCCGTAAAGCTTAAGCTGCGCCGCGTAACGATCAGAGAGTTCCTGTGCCGTCTCCACCCGGTCCGTCTTGTAGTCGAGCACCACGATACCGTCCTCCTCGACCCAGAACACGTCGATGATTCCCTGAATGAGCGTCAGATCCTCCGATGTATCCAGCGTCCCGGGCTCCCCGAATCCGAACGTTTCCAACTCTGCCCCTGTAAATCCCATGACAAACGGTTTCTCCCGGTAAAGTCTTCCCGCAGCCTCCGCCGCCCGCAGCCTCTGTCCCGTCCCCGACGCCAAAAATGCCTCCACGAGAGACAACTTTACGAGAGCTCGCATTTCCTCCGTGATCTTTCCGTCCGCCAGCATCTGCGCGATCTGCTCTCCCGGCCCGTCCCCGGACGCAAATTGATAACACTCCATCACCCGGTGAACTGCTGTTCCGCGGAGTGCTCCCCGGTTCACATCCTCCTCAGCCGCCTCTTTTTTCCGCACAAACGCCGGGATATACGGATTCATTTCCTCCTGCATAAAAACGGGAACTGCCTCTTCCTCCCGCGCAAGATGCTCCCGCATCGCGCGGTGCTTTAGTTCGGAGACGGAATACTTATTCTTCCTTCCGAGCCCATCCTCGTAGGGATAGCGGAAGGAAAAGCGCAGATCAAGCTCCTTTAAAAGCTCCGGGTCAAACTGATCGACCGCCTCCATACATTGATTTTGATCCAAAAACTCCTGCACCTGCTGCGCGGCCGCCCCCATGACAAGCTCCGCCGCCCCGACGACGCGCACCGCATAGCGCCCTCGGTACGAAAAAATTGCCGGAAGCAGCCAGTCGAGATACCCCGCCGCCCCCTCCCGGTCCAGGTAAGAAAGCGGAACAGCATTTCCCAAAGACCTCTGCCCCTTCTCCCCAGCGCTCTCAATTTCTGCCGCGGCGTCCTCTCTCACCCCTGTGAGTATCAGCTTTTCCTTGGCCCGAGTGAGCGCCACATAGAGCACCCGCAGCTCCTCGCCCAGATTTTCAAGATCAATCTGCTTGGCGATCGCCCTCCGCGCTATGGTCTGCGATTTGATCCGCCGCTTTCCATCCATGCAGTCAAGTCCCATCCCAAGCTCCGGGTGCAGTACCATCTGACTGCGCACATCCTGCCGGTTGAAGCGCTTCCCGAGTCCGCAGACAAACACCACTGGAAATTCCAGTCCCTTGCTCTTGTGGATGCTCATGATGCGCACCACATCTGCGTTCTCGCCGACCATGTCCGCCTCCCCGAAGTCAATGTCGTACTTCTGCAGCTCGTCGATGTAGCGCACAAAGTGAAACAGCCCCTTGTAGCTGGTGTTCTCGTAGGCGATCGCCTTCTCGATCAACATCCGCAGATTGGCGCGCCTGCGCTCCCCCGCCGGCATTGCAGCCGCATAATTTCCGTATCCGGTCTCCTTTAAAAGCAACTCGATCAGCTCGTGGATCGGCACATCCGGCACAAGCTTCCGAAGCTTTTGATGCATATGATAAAATGCGAGTAATTTCTCGTCCCACACCGCATCTGCCCGCCCGGATGCATCGGGCGCATCCGCCTCTCTCCTCCGCTGCGCAAGCTCCTCGCAGCGCGCAAGCACACACGCGTGGAAAGACATCTCCCGGTTCGTCAGGCGCAGCGCCGCAAGCTCCTCGTCCGTCATCCCCACGATCGGAGACCGCAGCACTGCGGCGAGCGGGATATCCTGCCTGGGGTTGTCCAAAATCCGCAGCATACTGAGCACTGTCTGCACCTCCACCGCCGAAAAATACCCGGTGGCGGACACCGTGTGCGCCGGAATTCCCGCATCGTTTAAAACGGTGGCAAAAGCATCTGCAAAACCACTCAAACTGCGGAGCAAAATCACGATATCGCGGTAGTGCACCCGCCGCAATGCCCCGGTCTCTCTGTCCGTGACCAGCTGCCCTTTCATCAGAAGCCCAATCCGCTCCGCCACAAGCTTTGCCTCCAACAACTTCTTATCGCTGGAATCCTTCCCGTAATCGCTCCCCTCCAGCAGCTCGTCGCCGCTGTCTACAAGCAGCACCTCCGGGGCAAACATGCACGCCTCGCCGGGCTCCGGATAAACCGCCCCCGGGTAGAGCGCCGCCTCACTGTCATACTCCACATTTCCAAGATCTCTGGACATCATTTTATAAAAGACATCATTTGTAAATGCAAGTACCTCCTCCCTGCTTCGGAAGTTCTTGTGTAGATCGATACGCTGCCTGCTGCTCTCCTTGATGCTGTAGACGTCATATTTTTCCATAAAAAGCTCCGGGCGCGCCAGGCGAAATCGGTAAATACTCTGCTTGACATCCCCCACCATAAAAATGTTGTTCTCGCCGCGCTCCTCTCTTGAGATCGCCCGCAGAAGCGTCTCCTGCACATAATTGCTGTCCTGATACTCGTCGATCATGATCTCCGCGAAGGCGTCCCGAAATTCCTCCGCCGTCCTCCGCGCTTCCCTCGTCTGCGCGTCCACCAAGATCTCCAGAGCAAAATGCTCCAGATCGTGAAAATCCACCAGGTTCTTGCGCCGTTTTTCCCCCGCGAACGCCTCCGCGAACGCCTCCGTTAAACGCACCAATTCGCGGGCGAAGGGCGCCGTTTTTTTTAGCTGCTCCGCCATAACCGCAGGCGCGCAGAAAAAGTACTGCCGGTTCAACTTTTTTACGATATCCTTGGCGTCGTCCCGGATCTCCTTCACTTTTTCCAACTTATCCACATCGCCCGAAAATCCCCTGCTTGACGGCATCCTCTCGTAAGTGATGGCGGAAAGCGCCGCGTGAAGCTCCGTAAAATCCACGCACGCCGCAAGATGCTCATACTTCTCAAGATCGCTGCGAATCACCCGCTCGTACATATCCGGTCCATCTCCATCCATCGTGAGTTCAAGCGCATCCCGCAGTCGATCTGCCGTATCCGCCAGCACAAATCTGATATTTTCCACCAGAGGTTTCATCCACGCCGCGTCATTTAGCCCTGCTTCTCCCTCGACCTCATAGCCCTTCACACAGGAGGCGAGCCACTCCCCGGGCCATGGATAACTTCTTGAGAACTCGTACAAGGACAGAATCATCCCGCTGAGCCTTGCATCGTTCCTCCCCGATACATAACCCTCGGCAAACGCCGCAAACTCCGGTGTCATCTCCTCGTAATTTCGCGCGAGCACACCCTTTAGCACGTCCTCCTTCAAAAGCTTCAGCTCGCCCTCGTCGCCGATGCGAAAGGAAGGTTCCAGATTGATTTCATTGAAATGATTGCGGATGACGTACAGACAGAAGCTGTCGATTGTGGTGATCTGTGCATTGTGAATGAGAGTGAGCTGCCGCTGCAGATGCTCGTTCTCAGGCTGCTCCATCAGCGCCTTTTCAATCGCAGCTCCGATGCGCTCCCGCATCTCCGCCGCCGCTGCATTCGTGAAGGTCACAATCAGCAGGCGATCGATGTCCACAGGGGCATTCTCCTCCGTGATTCTTTTTATGATGCGCTCGACGAGCACCGCCGTCTTTCCCGAGCCGGCAGCCGCCGACACCAGAATGTTGCGATCTCTCAAATCGATGACCTGCCGCTGTTCTCTGGTCCATGAAACACCCATGTTCTCCTGTCCTTTCTCCGCACTTTTTGCGCGTAAACGCACTTTGCTCTATCACGTTTGCCCTGCGGCGCGCATTTTTTCTAAAATCTCCTCCGCACTGCCCGACTTCTCAAGCCGCCGGTACGAAAATCCCGGAATCCTCGTGTCAAATCCGCACACCGTGTGATATGGGCAGTAATCACACCCCGTCCGATCATCAAGCTGATAGGGCTGGACAGATACGTCCCCGCCCAAAATCTTTTGTCCCGCCTCTGTCAGCGTTCGGTTTACATGCTCCGACATCGCGTGGAAATCTTGTGTGCTCGCCGTCTTTGACGTCGCCTTTAGCGAGCCGTCCGCCTTGCGCGCCACGGGTATGACTGCGGAACTGCCGGAAAAATCTACATCCATCGCCAGGTACACTGCAGGGTCGTCGTTGACGAGTCCGTTTGGCTTCAACTCCTCCAGCACCGCGCGCCTGATCTCCTCCTCCGATTCGTTTCCGCTGCCCTCCACCATCGGATTGTCGATGTGGTAATAAAAAATTCCCGCAGGCTCCGCCGTCTTGTGCGGATACCGGACCTCCGTGAGCTCCAGCGCCGCGTTGAGGTAGACCACCAGCTGCAGCTGCAGGCCGTGATACAGGTTCAGCAGCGAAAAGCTGGTGTTGCCCGATTTGTAGTCGATGATCTTGACATATACCTTGTCCTCCGTCTCGTAGGTGTCTATGCGGTCAATCCTCCCGCTAAGGCGCATCGTTTCCTCCTCGCTCAGACGGAAGCTCACCGCGTCCAGATCATCCGTCTGCGAAAATCCCACCTCAAATGCACGCGGCACAAAACGCCCCTTTTGGATCTGCACCGTGAGCGCCCAGATGTTCCTTTGCACAGTATCCTTCATCCGCGAGAGCAGATAGCGGTTCTTGGCCTCCTCGAACACCCCGACACTCCGACATCCCGCAACCGCGTCCTCCATACTCTCCTCAATCCATGCGCGCTGTACCTCGGGAGGCAGATCAAACCACGTGTACTCGGATGCGTCCACCCGCTTCGCAAAATGTTCCAGCGCGTCGTGGTAGATATTTCCCATATCCACGCTGGCAAATTCGTGCAATTCGCGCTCTCTTAAGCGAAGCCCGTAATCCAGATAATGCGCAAAGGCGCACGACGCAAAACGCTCCAGCCTCGTGATACTTCCCGTCAGCTCCCTGCCGTACAGTGCGCGGGCCACCGCACGCCCGATCGGCTCCTGCCCTTGGCGCGTGAATGCGGCGTCAAGCAGCCGATTGACCTCCCCCGCATACGCCTCTTTGGAGAGATACCACTTTGTCAGCGCCTCCCAGAGCCGCAGGCCGCCGTGCACATCCTGCTCCCCGCGCGCGCCAGATGCTTTGTCCGCACGCTGTTTCTCCCCCGCCTGGCAAATTGCTCCCAGTCCCTCCAAAAAGAACTCCATCCCGCTCTCCGGCGTCAGCACATCGTGCGCAGGTGTCGCCTCCAAAGGCTCCGCAATCACAAGCTGTGGAAACATATGGAGCAGTGTTCCGATCAAATAGGAGGGCCTGAGTGCCTTTCCGTCCGCATTCACCTTAGAGAAGGTGAGGTACAGTGCGTCCGATGGCTTTGTCAGATTTAGGTACAGATAAAATTTCTGAATAAACACCTTCTCCCTCGCCCCCGGAGCAAGCTGCAGATGGTTCTCCGCCATCTTTTCCCGCTCAAACTGGGAGATGATTCCCCCCGCATTCCCTGCCTTTGGGACAATACCGTCATTCACTCCCACAAAAAAAAGAATTCGGATGTGATTCAATCTGGTGCGCTCAATATCACCGATCGTGACCCGGTCATTTCCCGGTGGTATAATTCCCACCTTCGCCGCAGAAAAACCGGCATCCAAAATATCCCCGTACTCCCGAATTGGAATCCGCTCTTCCCCGAGCAGGGAGGCCATCTTATCAAAAAGATCCATCACCACCTTATAAATCTGTGCGTATTCTTTCGCCTTCGCCTGATTTCCAATCTCCTGAAAGGCAAGCTCCTTTTCCTGCAGCTGTGCCTCCACCTTGAGCGCCCTTATCAACTGATAGAGCACATAGGTCTGCTCTGCCACCGTGTGTTCAATGCCGCCAAACACCTCACACAGCGGCGCAAACAGCGAGACGATGCGCTCCCTCACCTGATTGAGACGAATCATCTGCGCCTGCTCCCCGGCAGCGTCCCCCCACTGCCCGCCCCGCGGCATCACAAACTTCCACGGCTCGCCCCAGCCCCTTCTCCCCCGGATGCCACCCGCCAGCACATAATTCTCCAAACAAACCATATTTTCGTCGCGAAGCAAATCCCCATCCTTCCCCAGCA
>CAJLGN010000009.1 GCA_905206195.1 uncultured Roseburia sp. | reverse complement strand
GACGTTACCTCCACAGTTAACTCGGTCCAGGCACCCTCACGGCACACAAGAGCTTCTGCTTAGGGCTGCTCCATTCCTGACCTGACCCGGTTCGCAGATTCCTGTTGCGCAAGACCCAAGCGTCAGCGCCACTTATGATGGGCTGCTCTACAGCTTAACGATCCTCCGTTTGGCATCACCCCAACTGTAGCGGATTGTTGGTACAGGGCACCGCTGCCACCCCGGCTGCTCGGAGATTTAAGTATAGCCTATAAAGCGCTGTATTGTCAATGGTCTGCGCGGTTCTTTTTCCGCTCCCTAAGCTCCCTGAAAAAATCAGAAAGCATCGCGGAGCACTCCGCCTCAAGCACCCCTCGCTCAATTTCCACCTGGTGATTGAACTGTTCCATCTGTAAAAGGTTCAGCACCGACCCGGCGCACCCGGCCTTCGGGTTCATGCTCCCGATCACAACCTTTTGCATACGGCTCTGGACAATCGCCCCAGCACACATCTGACACGGCTCTAAGGTCACGTACATCGTGCAGTCCTCCAGCCTCCAGTCCCCCGTCTTTTTACTCGCTTTTTTGATCGCGGAGAGCTCCGCGTGTGCGAGGGTATTCCCCTCCGTATTTCTTCTATTATAACCTCGCGCGATAATCTTATCGTTCCTCACAATCACGCAACCGATGGGAACCTCCTCCAGCGCACGGGCTTTTTTTGCCTCCCGGATTGCCGCTTTCATATATTTTTCTTCCTGCGTCATAGACAGCCACTCCAAAATGTTATACGATATTTCTATATTATATAGTAACCGATCTGTTCTTTTTTGTCACTCACAATCTCGCACCAAATACCGGAGGCATCCCCATGAATACCGTTTACCAGACAGACCGCCTGCTTTTAAAAGTACTGACACCAGAACACCTTCGGGCGGTGCTTGCCTTCCAGACACGCAACAGGGACTGGTTCGAGCCCTACGAGCCCGCAAAGCCCAAAAACTTCTACACCTATGCTCATCAGCATATGATTTTAAAATGTGAACACAAGCTGGCCATGTCGCTTTCCACCATCCGTTTTTATGTCTTCAAAAAGGATGTGCCCTCCGTCATCATCGGCACAGTGTGCCTGCACGATATCACGCGGGTGCCCTACTGCTGCTGTGAGATCGGTTACAAATTCGACCACGAACACTGGCATCAGGGCTATGCCAGAGAGGCTGTGGCAAAGGCGCTTGAAATTGCTTTTTTTGAACTGAAGCTGCACCGCGCCTTCGCCCGCGTTGTCCCCGAAAACACCTCCTCCATCCATCTGCTCCAATCACTTCATTTTGTGGAGGAGGGGCTGGAGCACGGCTGTATCGAGATTCAGGGTGCGTGGACGGATCACCTGCGCTATGCGCGGCTTGCCCCGGCACAAATACCGGATTGCGGTTCCGCACCTCCATAATCCCCGCTCTTATTCTTCAATGTAGCGATACCAGCATCCGAATCGGTTCATCGGCTCACCGCCCGCTTCCTCCTGCCCGGGCACAGTGGCTGTGATAAACTCCGGGAAGCCGAATATCGCCGCCATCACGCGCTCCTGTCTCTGGTAGATTCCGGGCACACCGATAAACCAGCGCTCATCCCCAGTCCGCCCCACCACAAGATAACGATAGTTGAAGAACCCGTGCAGCAAAAAACTGTTGTTTCCAAGATACCAGTACCGTTTGGGCAGCTCACGCAGATCCTTTAATTCCAATTGTATACACACGGCCCCCCGATCCTCGAAGGGGCGATACATCGGATGCTTTTGGCGCAGATCCTCCCAGATCTCCCGCCAGTCATATCCAGGAAAAATATTCCGCATGGGAATCTCAGTCGCCTGCATATCCTCACCGCAGATTTCTGCTCCTGCGCCCTGCACATTTTGTCTCTCCGGAAATGTTCCCTCTGCCTCTGCGGGCCGGGCATTTTGCCCCTCCGGCAATGCACCCTTTATCTCCGCAGCGCGTGTGTTCTGAACTTCCACCGGCTTTGGCCTCATTTCCCCGCCTCCTGTCAGAGGTGTCTTTGTCTCCGGTCTCCACTCTCTAAATCGCTCCCGGCAGACCTCAAGCGGCGCGCCCTCTTTCCATCTGCTCATAAATATCCGATCATCCTCGCTGAGCAGAAAAATCCCCTCCATATCCTCCATCCCAAAGGGTGTCTCCCCGATTCTGCCCGCTTTCAAATTCACACCCAGACTCCCGTTTCCGTTTGTCAGTTTGATTTCCCCAATCTGTATTCCCTCGATATCCTTTGCATCCACCCGAAACAGATACACCCTGCAGGCGGACTGTCTGGCATAGATACCGCGCAGATGCAACTCTATCCTACAATCCTCCCCCCGGATCTCCACCTTCGCAAATCCAATATTGCTTCCTTTCCTCCCATCCTCGTAGGCGTATATATATGTAACAAATCTCTTCATTCCTGCCATTGGCACTCCAGGCTTCTATTTTCCTTATTTGATTTATATGCAACAGGGATGCCCATATGTCTCGTGGCATAAATTTTATAAAAAAATTTTTATTTTTGATTGACAGAATCATATTGCTATTGTATTATAATTTCAGTAACGATTACTATTATTAAGAAAGGTGGTTCTTATGCTGAAATACAGCAGACAGCGGGAGTCGATCAAGAATTTCCTTGCCACGCGATATGACCATCCCACCGCAGAGACTGTCTATCAGAATATCCGTAAGGAATTTCCAAATATCAGTCTCGGAACTGTCTACCGGAATTTGGCTTTGCTCTCTGAAATTGGAGAGATCAGGAAATTTTCCCCTTCTGCCGGTCCGGATCGCTTTGACTGGAACACCGATCCACACTATCATTTTATCTGCAATACCTGCAGAAGTGTGCTGGATCTGGATGTGAGCGGACTCGAGCATATCAATATTCTCGCAGCACAGAATTTTGATGGTGAAATCGATGGGCATGTCACTTATTTTTACGGGAAATGCGCCTGTTGCCGGGCAAAGAAAGAAGTAACCTCTTAGTACGCAGCAAAGTTTCTAAAATATTGCAAATTAAGGTATTGACAAAGAAGCTTTCATCGGTTAGAATCAGTAATGGTTACTGATATTGATCAAAATTTTTATAAAGAAAAGGAGAATTCATTATGGCAAAGTATGTATGTACAGTATGTGGTTACGTTCACGAGGGAGAGACTGCTCCGGAGGTATGTCCGGTATGTAAGGCTCCGGCTGAGAAGTTCAAAGTTCAGGCTGGTGAGAGAACATGGGCTGCAGAGCACGTAGTAGGTGTTGCACAGGGCGCAAGCGAAGATATCATGAACGACTTAAGAATGAACTTTGAGGGCGAGTGCTCTGAGGTTGGTATGTACCTTGCAATGTCACGTGTTGCTCACCGTGAGGGATATCCAGAGATCGGTTTGTACTGGGAGAAAGCAGCTTTCGAGGAGGCTGAGCACGCTTCTAAGTTCGCTGAGTTGTTAGGTGAAGTTCTCACAGACAGCACCAAGAAGAATCTTGAGATGAGAGTTGACGCCGAGAACGGCGCTACCGCTGGTAAGTTTGACCTCGCTAAGAGAGCAAAAGAGGCTAATCTGGACGCTATTCATGACACTGTACATGAGATGGCAAAAGACGAGGCTCGTCACGGAAAAGCTTTCGAGGGTCTGTTAAAGAGATACTTTGGCTAAAATATCAGCCAATTGAGATCTTTACTTATAAAAATATCGGGTGTGAGGGAGAAATCTTTCACACCCTTATTTGGGGTCGGGCAATATCACTGCTGCAACACCAGTGTCACAGTCAGCTGTCCTCCCTGCGCAGATGCCTGAATCAAGAGCGGCTGAGCGAAGATATTAGTAAATTTCAAATCCAGATAATTTCCAGAAATCGTAGCATCCAGTCCTCTTGGAAGATAATCTACCGGGCGGGAATGTGGGTGGCGCTCTGTCGCTGGAAGTCCGGCGTAAACCATCGCCGCATATAATGTTGAGGAAACCTGACAGATTCCGCCGCCGACGCCAACCCCCGTTTTTCCACTCACAAATATAGGCGCCTTGACATACCCGTTCGCCGCAGTGCGCGGCAACACGGTATTGCTGAAGGAAAAGCTACCCCCTGGCTGCACGATGACTCCGTTGATTCTCGCAGCAGCCAGCTCCACATTGTTGGCGCGTGGAACATTCGCGTTGTAAGCTGTAGTGCAGGTGCCGATTCCATTCTGCGCTGCCTGCGGGTTTGGATGGTTCTTCTCCAAAGCCGATGTGCCGGCCGGCACAGATACCTGCCCACTGCCCCCTGCACTTCTTCCCTCGGCTCTGCCGTATCTCACATAGTGGCGGCAATACGCTGCCATATCATCTCCAAACGCCGCCTGAAGATCACTGTAATTTTGTCTGTAAACTTGCGGATTAAACTCTGCGCTTCCGCTTCTCCCCTCCCGCACTCCATGGTTCACAAAATGCTCAAACAAGGCCTTCTCATTCATGCCGAACGCAGCCGCCACGTCCGGGTATGCACTGTAATAATAAGACGCGTCAAACACTTCATTGTATGCGCTTCGGTCGGTCTGACTCGCCGCCTCAGTGCGCACTGGATCCACCAGAGTGATCATCGCGCAAAACAATATTGACAAGACTCCAAGCATCCACTGTTTTCTCTTCATAAATCTGTTCCTCCCATGTGCGGTGGCACATTTTTCCTATTAGTATATGCCAATTTCATATGTCGGTATACCATCTGGATCAAATCTTTCCGAACATATGGACATCTATGATTTTGATTCTTTTTTGCATTGTATCACAATAAATTTACAGAGATCAAGCTTTCCTTTAAAATAAAAAGCGGAATTTTCAGAAAAATTAAATTTGTCTAAAAATTCCGCTTTTCGCCATTATAAAATGTATTTTATTTTTATTTATTTTTCAACTATAGCCGGAAACTCAAGTACTACCTTAAAAAGATCTCCATCCACGTAGAGGTGAAAGCTGCCTCCCATAAGCTCCATCAGACTGTTTGCAATGGAGAGTCCAAGCCCGCTGCCCTCCGTGTTTCTGGAACTGTCCCCGCGCACGAAGCGCTCCATCAACTCATCGCTGTTAATGTTCAGCGGGTAGCGGGAGGTATTGCGGAAAATCAGCTGAACATTCTCCTCATTCTTTTCCATATTGATGTAGACTCTCGTATTTGGCTGTGCATATTTGCAGATGTTGTTCATCAAATTGTCGATCACCCTCCAGAAATGCCGGCCATCCGCCATGATGTAAACTGGTTCCTTGGGCTTTTTGATCAAAAGTTCCAGCGCATTCGCCCGCATTTTTTCATCAAATTCGCCCACAGTCTGCACCATGGACACCCCCGCCTCCAACTTCTCAAGTTTCACCGGCAAGTTTCCCGTGGATGCCTTCGACGCCTCCATCAGATCCTCAATTAACTTCTTCAATCGCGCAGACTGGCGTTCGAGCACTTCCAGATACTCCTTTGCACTCTCATTTTGCAAGTCCTCTTTTTCCAGCAGATCTACATAGTTGATGATGGAGGTCAACGGCGTTTTGATGTCGTGTGAGACATTCGTGATCAGCTCCGTCTTAAAACGCTCACTTTTCATTCGCTCATCCACCGCCCGGGACATTCCCATGCTGATACTGTTTAGATTTTCCCCATGACGCTTAAATTCCCAAAACATCTTCTCCGTATCCACCCGGTGTCCCAGATCCCCCTCCGCAAGCTTCTCTCCCCCCTTTTTCAACCGCTGCACCTGCAGGATCGCAAAGAAGATGACAGGTGTGAGAACCAGCTTTTCCATAAACCAAAAATTGACCAGATGGCCGGAGCCTTCTCTGACAATTACCAATAACTCTACCATAAAGATTCCTGCCAACAAAATCGCCGCCCGATAGATGAGACCGATATTCCGGATAATCGCCAGGCACCCCCTGTAAATTCCGTGCAGCACCCACCAGACCAGCGTGTTCTCCCACCACTTTCCAAGCTTTACCCGCACGGCAAAGGTTAAGATGGTCAAAAGCGCCAGCCAGCACATACACACCAGCAAAAATCCAACCGCCATGATCCCCGCAAATCTATGTGTGTGGTAACCAGCCTCCCTTGCGATCACGAATAAAAATACTTCCCCAAGCCACACAAAACCCAGATAAAGATCAAATGGCATTCGGTCTAGCCAGGTCGCAACCGTCTCCTCGCTGTCCCTCCGGCAGCCCGCGGCGCGGATCAAAAATACAAAACAAAATATCATGAGACCGAGCGCCGCCATCAAAACCAGATAAATACTGTACCGCAGATTGTAGGCCAGCATCACCAGCATATTGGCCTGCACGAAGAGATCCTGACTCCAGCCAAAACCCACCGATTCCGGCAGAATTGCGACAACCCAGTAGGTCTCCAACATCCCCTCCCCGTCGGTTCGGTTGACATGGAGGATATCGTTCTCCGCCAATTCATAGTCCGTATCCTGCGTCATCGGCTTTCCTGCCATATACAGATTGTCAATCAGCTGGACTCTGTCCATGGCAAAATCCTCTTGAGTCTTTCCCGGTTTGCTGAAAAAATCAAAGTTCCGCTCCACCCCGTCCAACCTCAGAAAATTCCAGTCGGCATAATTTCCCACCGTGCTGTCCAGCATATCAAAGCTAATATATTCCTGCCTCAGTACATCTTCTGCCTCGACTCCCCAGGCGGACTCCTTTTCCGCTGCCAGCTCGACTCCTCCCATCGATTGCCCGGCCACCGCTTTTTCCATCGCGGTATCTTCCGACTCTCCTGCCGGCTGCGAAGCCACCGCATACTCCGTCATCTTCAGGCTTTCTGCTCCCCCCGCAGCGCTGTCTCCACCTGACTCCGGTGCGCTGGTGCGCCCGAGATTCCGGTATATCCCCCTCGCAAAGTCGTAGGAAAAGGCATAGCTCTCCATCTGCCCCGCCCCATCTAGGCGACCGATCTCGACTGTTCGCACTGGATAGTATTCCCCGCTTGTATCGTAATAAAAAACACCGTCTTCCAGATTATAGCAAATCGCGTAGACCGGTGCATTGACCAGGTAGGTCGGAAAACTCTGTGACACGCCATACCTGCCAAACAATGTGCCAGAATAAAAAAACTTGGTTCCAGATCCAACCGAGTAATCATTTATATACAGCTCATCCGCCTTGATCTCCTCCGTAAAATTTCGCTCCACGTAGATCTTCTCATTGTTGAAGTCCAGATTTTCTATTTTATCCGCTTTTATAATCCCATAGCGGAAATATGTATCTAAAAATTTATTATTTTCTGGATTTTTCATGTTGTCCAAAGCGCGGATGGCATAATGATCTGCAACTGTCTCATATGCCTTTTTCCTCAGCTCTTCCCGTGAGTAGTCATAAACATTTCCCTCCTCCATCGCGAGAATCCCCAAAATACTCCCCAGAAAAATGCATCCGCTGAGCGTAATTCCGATCCAGGCTCCGATCTTCGCTCCCATCCGGCCTCTCCACTTTCTCATGCCTTACTCCTTTCCTTTATGGTTCAATTTTATATCCGCGCCCCCACACCACCTTTAAATACCGGGGCTCCGCCGGATTGTACTCCACTTTTTCCCGCAGATGGCGGATATGTACCGCGACCGTGTTCTCCGTACCGTAGGGATTATCCTGCCACACGGATTGATAAATTTCATTGGGAGAATATACTTTTCCCGGATTGTGCATCAAAAGTTTTAGAATCTCGTATTCCGTTCTCGTCAGAGCGACCACCTCCCCGTCTAAGGTGACTTCCTTCGTGCGGTCGCACAGCTCGATTCCTCCGATGCACAGCACGTCCCCCTTCTCCGCCACGGCTCCGCCCCCAAGCTGCATATAGCGCCTGAGCTGGGATTTCACCCGCGCCTGAAGCTCCACCGGGTTGAAAGGCTTTGTAACGTAATCGTCTGCCCCCACCGTCAGCCCAAGGATCTTGTCCGTATCCTCGCTCTTTGCCGTCAGCAAAATGACTGGCACATTGCTGATCTCCCGGATTTTTACCATCGCTGAGATACCGTTCATCTCCGGCATCATAATGTCCATCAGCACCAGATGAATCTCCTCTTTTTGCAGAAGCGCGACAGCCTCCCTGCCGTTATAAGCCTCATATACCTGATAGCCGTCTGCCGCCAGGTAGATTTTCAATGCGGATACGATATCCTTTTCATCGTCACACACCAGTATATTGTACATTTTCTCCTCTTTCCTGTGCATTCTGGACCGTCGCCCAGCGGCATATCCCGCTTCGGTTTGACTATCTTTCGCGCTGTCTTACCTCCTCGTCTGTATACCCTCGAATGCACTGTTATGATCATGGTTTTATTGTAGCGGAATCTTTATGAAGTTAAAAGAAGCCAAAAGATTAAGATTTGATGAAGTTCTGCGCCTTGACCATGCCTCCATTTGGCTATAACATCAATCTTGCACTTATAAAAATTTTGATTCTGAGGTTCCTATATCATGTTCATCCCAACACGTTTTTGTCGCGAAGAGGCCATGATCTCCGCCTTCGCCGCCTGGATTGGAAATGACGGCGCTCCGCTTCTTGCAATCAAGTCCGGCGAGCAGGACAAAAAAGGTGCCTCCGATATTCTTGCAAATTGCTTTTTGCTCTTGATTGGCATGGGAGTGTTCCTGACATTTGCAGCTTACGCTTCTTACAATACTCTGCTCGTTCATTTTGGCGCGACAGAGCGTGTTCTCCCCCACGCACATGCTTATATGCGCGTCTATCTAGCGGGAACCATTTTTGCCGTGGTCTCTCTGGGTCTGAATCAGTTCATCATCTGCCAGGGTTTTGCCGGGCTTAGCATCGCCTCTGTTGTCATCGGAGCCGTCTCCAATATTATTTTGGACCCCATTTTTATCTTTGGGCTTGGCATGGACGTCGCCGGGGCTGCAGCTGCCACAGTCGTCTCGCAGACCGCCTCGTGCGCGTTCACGCTGTTGTCCTCACGCGGGGATCCGTCCCCACAAAAATTTCTATCCAGTTCTGCAATCCCAGAATCTGCACCAGAGTTCTGTTATTTGGTCTATCCCCATTTTTGATCATTCTGTTTGACAACGTGCTGATCATCATTCAAAATGTTATGTTAAAGACCTACGGGGGCGCTGACAGCGATATGCTTTTGACCTGCAACACCATCGTGTAGAGCTTGCCTGGTAAAAGCGTCCCTGCCGCTCTCCTTTTTCCGAAAAGGCCTTTACATCATCCTGGTTGTCTTTTTTTCGATATATTTTGATGTAGCGACAATGTTCTGGGCCGAGCCAGTCTCTGATATACTTGCAGCCCTCATCTCCTCCGCCGCCTTTCTCATCCTCATCCCCGAACTGTTGCGGACGAGAGAACAGGCAGTGGGGCGCTCCATGTGATCCAATCAAAAAATGCAGGTATCCCAGGCGGCGCAATAAATGCACCCTGGATACCCGCATTTGAAAAAGGAACAGCTGGCACTTGTTTTAAAGGCATAAATTCCATATATTAAATCTATCTTTTATAACTATTCTCTCGCTCTATTTCTGGTTTGCCGGCTCCATACTGACGGAGCGCCCTTTGATCTTGGCGTGCTTCATGCCCTCTAGGACCTCCATTCCATATTCCCTTGGAACCTCGACAAACGTGTACTTATCATACATATCAATCGCTCCAACCAGCTTTCCTGGCATCCCAGATTCACCGGCCACAGCACCGAGAATATCTCCCGGCTTGATGCGGTCTTTCTTGCCGATATTGATGAACAGGCGCACCATTCCCTCCTCGGCTCCGGTATTGTCAAAGTCAAATTCATCTGCACCCCCGCGATCCAGATTGATCTGCCCGAGCGCTTGCTTTAAAAATGCCGCTGCAATATCCATTGCGGTGTAATCAGATTCATTCACTTCCTTCTCAATGATATCAATCATATCTTTGAGATTTTCCTCATCGATGATTCTTCCGATCTCGTCCATGACTTTCTCCGCCTTGATCTGCGCTACGTCATCGCTGGAGGGAATCGGCATCGCCACAATCTTGGTCTTGCAGTAACGCATGATATCCTTGAGCTTGTAGACTTCTTTTCCTTTCACGAAAGTGAACGCCCGCCCTGTACGACCCGCGCGGCCCGTACGACCAATGCGGTGCACATAATACTCATCGTCCTGCGGAATGTCGTAGTTGAATACCGCCTCGACATCATCCACATCGATCCCCCGCGCTGCAACATCTGTCGCTATGAGAATCTCTGTCTTGCCATTTCGGAAGCCCTTCATCACGCGATCCCGCTGGGTCTGCTTCATATCGCCGTGCAGCCCCTCCGCAAAATACCCGCGCCCCTGCAATTCCTCCGTCAGCTCATCGACCATGCGTTTTGTGTTACAAAATACGAGGGAAAGCTTCGGGTTATAGTAATCGAGAAGCCGCGTCAAGACCTCCATCTTGTCATTGCGCTTCACATCATAATAGTACTGCTCAATGCTCGGCACCGTCAGTTCTTTTTTTACCACCTTGATATTTACCGCGTCACGCTGATATTTCCTTGTGATATCCAAAATCGGCTTGGGCATGGTCGCAGAGAAAAGGATGGTCTGGCGTCCCTCCGCAGGGATATACTCCAGAATCGTCTCGATGTCCTCGCGGAATCCCATATTTAGCATCTCGTCCGCCTCGTCGAGCACGACGGTGTTCACTTCCTCGCAGCGGATTGTCTTTCTGCGCAGATGATCCATCACGCGCCCCGGTGTTCCGATAATAATCTGAGCCCCGCCCTTTAGGGCCTTGATCTGACGGCTGATCTCCTGACCGCCGTACACCGGGAGCACCTTCACCCCGTGCATATATTTTGAGAGCTTCCGCACTTCATCCGCCACCTGAATGGCGAGTTCCCTCGTCGGGGACAGAATAATGACCTGCGTCTTTTTACTGTTGAGATTCACCTTGTGGAGCACCGGGATTCCAAAGGATGCGGTCTTTCCGGTTCCCGTCTGTGCCTGTCCAAGCACATCCACCCCGGACATCACGACCGGAATAGCCTGACTCTGGATTGGTGTTGCCTCCTCAAATCCCATCTCTGCAATCGCCCGAAGTACCTGGGGGTACAAATCTAATTCATCAAATCTTACTGTTTCCATGCTTTCCCTTTCTATCACAAAACAAACGGATAGGGCGCATTTTCGAATGCGCCCTACACACATCGTTCGTCTATTGTTATCGCACCCCAGTCTGATTCCCGCGGCACGCACAGTGTCTCAAATCATAACATTACATGTCTTGTTTGTCAAGAAACTTCTTCCAGAAAAAACTTTCCGCGCATCGGATGTGGACAGACTTCCTATCTATGTAACCCCAAACCTGTCACAGGCTAAGGGCGGTACTTCATATAAAAAGCAATCGATAGAAAGGTATCTTACTCAAGCTGTGGCTATCCAATCCTTTGGCACTTTTGTAAAAATGTGAGTATTCGATTGCGGATTTTCTCGTTCCATTCTATTGTATGCCCCGCAATCCAAAAGTTTCCACACGAACGCTTTTTATATTATTCAAAAAATTCGATTGGGTCCACGGGCTGTCCGTCTTTTTGTAGCGCGAAATACAGGTTGCTCCCCTCAACGGAAAAATACTTGGTCGGCTCGGCGACATATCCCAGAACATGCCCTGACTCCACATAATCTCCCACCTTAAATTTGGGTTCTTTTAACTGTCCGTAAATCGCTCGGTAGCCATCCCCCAGATCCACAGTCACTGTGCAGCCCGTCACCTCATTGCTCTCAACAGCCTCCACCTTGCCCTGCGCGACAGAGTAGACCTTATTGTTCACCTCCCCCGCTATGATGACCGCCGGGTTGTACTTGTACTGGTCAAGTGTCGGAAAATACACCGTGGAGTCCATGCTGTAATTTAAAATCACATTTCCTTCCATCGGCCAGATAATTCCATCCTCCGGGGAAAAATGCAGTGTGTTCCTGCCCGCTGCCGTCTCCGTCGTGCGCTGCTTTTTCTGCTCCTCCGTCTCCTGCCCGTTCTCAGCTACCTTGGGCTGCTCCGTCGTCTCCGTCCCCTGTACGCCCTGTGCCGTCTCCGTGCCCTGCTCCGTCGTCTCCGGCGGAATGACTGCGGATGCCTCCGCCGCCTCGCTGCCATCCTCCGCGGCAACCATCTCAGGCTGCTGCTCCTGCATCTCCTGCGCAAGCTCCGCCTCCAGCCTCTCGCGCTCCTTCTCCTGATTACTGCTGTAAAGGACGGTCGTTCCAACCGCTGCGATCACCACGATCACCCCCGCAATCACATATTGCTTCCGCCGTAAAAATGCGCCAACTCCATTCTTTCTCATATCATTTCACCATCCATCGCTTATTTTTAACTATATTGTTTCCTGATTGAGATGGTTTATACAGATTTTTTCCTTAATTTAAGGTTGTATCGCCTTCAGCTCTGTCCCAGGATAAAAATATGCCAGTATCTCCCCGTAACCTTTTCCCTCCTCTGCCATACACTCTGCAGTATTCTGACTCAGCCCGAAACCATGTCCCAGCCCTTTCGTGACAATTCGGATCTTGTCATCCACCTCCGTGATTGCAAAGCAGGCGGAATTTAGACCGAGACGACTCCGAAAATCCTCCCCCAGACAGGCTGTCTGCCCCACCTTCATCTGTTCTACATACCCCGCGTCATCCCGGCTTTGCACTTCGATCTGTGATGGCTCCGTCACTTCACTCTCCGCGAATAGCCTGCGGCACTCCTCCAGAAATTCCTCGCGCTCAAAATAGGAAACCGACAAATAGTCTTTTGCGACCGTGTCCTCACCGCACTCTTTTTCGGCGAGATAAGGCATTTCGGCTTCCTCATAGAGCTCCGTCACATCTCTTGTGTACCCCGCGCTGATCGCGTGATATGCGGCGTAGGCATAGTCCCCATCCCAAAGGAGCACCTCATCTTTGGTCGCCGCAACGCAATTCTCCAGCACACGATAATTTTTTTCAAAATCTGCTCCCCAAAGATCCCGCATCTCTCCGACCCCAAGCGCTCCCGGCTCCGCCGTCCCCCGCTTGCGTGCATCATAAAGATTTGTTCGCGCAATCACACACTGCGCCAAAATCGCTTCCCGCTGAGCGTCCACTCCGATTTCTTTCGCGACGATGCCCACCAGCTCCTCCTCCGCACCCAGTACAGCTTTGGCTCCTCCCGCTTGCGCACCGAACGCTTCCGCTCCGGCCTCCTCCCGCACCCTGGCTTCGGTCGCCATATCCATAGAAAAATTTGCTTGCACGCCTCCCGTCTGCCCTCCGTACAGCACCTGCTCTAACCGCATACGTTGACTAATTATTGTAATAAAAAGCGGCAATAATATGGTAATAATAACCACAGAAAGCATCATATCTATTTTTCTTTTCCAATTCTTCTTCATAAAAAAATCTCCTTGTCCATTTATTATATGAATCAAGGAGATCTCTCATTCTCTTTAATATGTCTTCATCATCTCAAACACCATCTGAAAACTCATGTAAAACGCGTATGCCATACTCAAGATTAAAAGCAGACTATAGATGATGGTATATACAATGGGAAACGCTTTTTTTCGGCCGAGCACATGGGCACGCCAGATATAATAGCCCGGGTTCAGGAAAATCGCAAACAGGATCAATCCCGTAATCTTATAGTTTTGTTTGTAAATCTTTAGGATATCGAACAAAAACAAAACAATGGTCGCGACAAACGTCAGGTTGTTCAACAGTGCAAACAACATACTGGTATTATTTGCGATCTCCCACATGTAAGTTCCGTTTTGGATACTCTCATAATCCAGCGCTGCAAAGCTGGTGGCCGTCGTAAAAAATGTGAAAATTGCAAGCAGAAACAAAAGCGCGATCAGGCTGGAGCAAAAAACATCTGTGAC